>JAAELZ010000070.1 GCA_024226105.1 Pseudomonadota bacterium
AAATTGGTGCATATTGCGCCATTAATACCCATGTCTTCTCTCAAGCTGATATTTGATTCGCTGACAACCGCAGTACTCGTGTTTGGCAGCGACAATACCTGTGTTCAGGTTAATGAATCGTGTGAATCATTATTGCTTAGGAGTCGCAGGGCGTTGTCGGGGAAAAGCATTGAGAACATTCTTGGTGCCGATTCGGAAATTATTCGAAATTGTACGCTCGCCAGGCAATATGGGCAGAGCATCGTATTGCGGGAAATTGAAATATATTTGCCGGATTGGCAGCGCCAGTTACTGCTTGATTTAACCATTACACCCTGTGAGTTAGAGAGCGATTCGGTTTTGCTGCTTGAGCTTATTGATCGAAAAGAAGTCCAGAAACTTTCTCAGGACAACGATATGCTGGCCCGATTTAAGGTGGCGACGCAAATCGTGCGGGGATTGGCACATGAAATTAAAAATCCTCTGGGTGGTATTCGGGGGGCCGCTCAGTTGTTGGCACTGGAGACCGATAATCCTGATGCCCGTGAATACACCTCGGTGATTACTCAGGAAGTGGACAGGTTAAGTGATTTACTCGACCGTATGTCCGGCGGAAATAATTCCTTCGATCGTGAGCAGGTTGATATTCATGAACCGGTGACCCATATTGCGGAATTACTCAAAGCTGAACACGGTGAGATGCTGGCGTTTGATTACAATTTTGATACCAGCCTGCCGTATGTTGAGCTGAATTTTGATCAGATTAAGCAGGCTCTGTTAAACCTGATGAAAAACGCTGCGGAATGGTCTTTTGCTGCGCACCAGGCTGGTAGTGGTAGTGTCGTTGTTGGTATAAAAACGCGTGCGGCACATCCGGATTTAATGCGCAGCCTGATGCCTCAGCGAGGGGTGCGTATACAGATAGTCGATAACGGCCCGGGGGTTGATAAATCCATCGTAGACCAGCTTTTTTTTCCCATGGTCACGCGCCGAGAAGGCGGCACCGGCCTCGGTTTGTCGATTTCCCAGGAAATAGCGCAAAACCACGGGGGGTTTATCGAGCTGGATGAACCGCCAGAGCAGGGCGGCGCCAGCTTTTCACTTTATTTGCCTTACCGCCATAAAGAACTCCAAACAGCTGAAACCAGGTCAGGGATCACATGAAAAGCATAAAAACGGTTTGGGTGGTAGACGACGATGTGTCCATTGCCTGGGTTCTGGAAAAAGCGTTAGGCCGAAGCGGTTATAAAGTTAGAATTTTCCGGGGCGTTAAACCTTTACTGCTGGCGCTGAAAAGTGAACGCCCGCAGGTGGTTATTTCCGACATCCAGATGCCGGGCGTTGATGGCCTTAAATTGCTTGAATTGCTGCACGAGAATTTCCCGGCGATTCCGGTGATTATCATGACTGCCTATTCAGATTTTGAAACCACAATTACATCGTATAAAAAGGGCGCGTTTGAATACCTTGCCAAGCCATTTGATATTCATCAGGCGCTTACTCTGGTGGAACAGGCGATGTTACAGGTGCAGGAGGTAGCGACGGATGCCAGTATCGAGCCCGGTAGCGTTCCGGATGAGGGCCTGGAGCTCAAAGCGAGGCTTAATCGGCGCCACGCGCCTGGAGATTGGCAACGAGAGTTTGAACACCGGGTGAGTGCCTTATTAGGCAGCGGCCAAAGCGATGTCTCGCGGCAGTTATACCGGGAAATCGATAAGATCCTTATTCAGTCCGCCCTGCACTATACCCAGGGGCATAAACAAAATGCTGCCAGGGTGCTGGGTTGGGGGCGCAATACGCTGACGCGTAAGATGCAGGATTTAGGCCTGTAGGCAGTGAAATTTGTCTACAAATAATTGATTTAATCTGCGATATGAAATTCTCAGTCCTTTACACTACGAGCTCACAAATAACCCGTTCATAACAGGCATAAATGGCAAGCCCTCCCTGGTTTTACTATCCGTTTAAAGAACTCGAGCAATCGGGGCTTGAGCTGTCGGGTAAGGAAGTTACGCATATTATTGGTGCCCGGCGCTTGCGCATTGGTGATGAACTGGTGCTGATGAACGGGCAGGGTAAGATGGCCCACTGTACTCTGGAGGAAGCCGATAAAAAAACCAGAACCGTGAAACTAAAGGTTTCGTTGATTGCTGAAGTTGAGTCCCCCCGAAATGAAATCATCCTGGCCTGCGCCTTGCCCAAAGGTGACAGATTATCGACCATGCTTGATATGGCCTGCCAGTTGGGCATGACGCAATTCCAGCCGTTGGTGTTTGATCATAGCGTGAGCAGGTGGAACGATAAGCTGGCAAAGCGTTGTGAACGCATCTTGATTGAAGCGTCTAAACAGTCAAAATCAGCCAGAGTTCCCGAAATCAGGCCGATCTGTACTTACCCGGAACTGTTGGCAGAAAATTCAGGCGGGCAGGCGTTGATCCTGCTCGCAGATCAGTTTGGTCGGTCTGTCAGCGCTTATGAAGACGAGCTTGAGAAGGCTGATACTGCGTATGTGCTGGTCGGGCCGGAGGGAGGTTTATCAGAAACAGAAATCAAACTTGCTCATCAACACCGGGTGGCTATGCTCAGGCTGGCTTGTGCGATATTACGAATTGAAACGGCAGCTGTTGCCGCCGTGACGGCTTTACAGGGTGCTTTAACGAGCCCCTAATACTAATTCAGGAACTATAAATGACAAAACATAGATTAAACCTGGTCTGGATGGATCTGGAAATGACGGGTCTCGACCCGGAATGGGATCGAATTATCGAAATCGCGACAGTGGTGACAGATCAGAATCTAAGAATTATCGAGCAGGGCCCGGTTATCGCAATCAACCAGCCGAC
>JAAELZ010000071.1 GCA_024226105.1 Pseudomonadota bacterium
CAAACCATGCTGGCAACGGCGATTGCAGTTGGCTCTGCAGGGTTTACTACAGCTTCAGCGGAGACCGAACTGGTCATCGTATCCTGGGGCGGTGCTTACACCAAAAGCCAGCAGGGTGCTTATCATGAGCCGTATATGGCGGCCAATCCAGGCATCAAAATCATAAACGATGATTCTGCTGCTGAAGGTGCAGCCAAGCTTCGCGCTCAGGCAGAAGCCGGAAATACCTCATGGGATCTTCTGGATGCTGAAGCGCCTGCCGCGATCGCCCTGTGCGATGAAGGCCTGGTCGACGAAATTAACCATGATCAAGATCTGGCAATGGCGCCCGATGGCACCCTGGCGAGCGTAGATTTTGGTGAATCAATCGTTTCACCCTGCTTCATCCCGCAAATCGCCTATTCGTTTGCATTTGGTTATCGAAACGATGCGTTTGATACGCCGCCTACCAAAATGGCTGACGTATTCGATCTGGAAAAATTCCCGGGCAAAAGAGCGCTGGAAAAACGCCCTGATACCAATATGGAATGGGCTCTGATCGCTGACGGTGTTGCGCCGGGTGAAGTCTATGATGTACTGGATACTGAAGAAGGTGTAAAGCGTGCATTTGCCAAGCTTGATACCATCAAAGACCAGGTTGTGTGGTGGACCAAAGGTGCCCAGCCCATGCAGTTGCTGGCCGATGGTGAAGTCGCATTTGGTACTTCTTATAACGGCCGTTTATTTGAAGCAATCGAAGTCAACAAACAGCCCATCAACATGTTGTGGGATGCGCAGATCCTGAACCTGGATGGCTGGGTTGTTCCGACACATGCTCCGCATAAAGCAGAGATTATGAAATATCTGAAATTCGCTACGGATACGCAGCGTCTTGCAGATCAGTCCAAGTTTATCTCTTATGGCCCGTTGCGTGCATCATCTGCGGCCCTGGTGGGTAAACACGGTGAGCTGGGTATCGACATGGCACCACATATGCCAACCGATCCGGCCAACATGAAAACTGCTTTTCAATATGATTTTGAGTGGTGGGC
>JAAELZ010000072.1 GCA_024226105.1 Pseudomonadota bacterium
CCGTTAAAAACAGCTCGACCCCGAAAAGGCCGACCCCGTCCATTGCTTCAATCGCTCGTTTCGCGATCATTTCTGCGGTAATCGCCACGTCCCCAGATACGCGTGCGGGAGAAATAAGCGTATCCAGCACATTTTGCTCGGAAAGTACCGTCATCTCAACCACGGGATAACAGCGGCTACGCCCATCACGACCACGCGCAACCAGAACCGACAATTCCTTTTCTGCCTGAACAAAACGCTCTATGTAAGAAGGCACCGGCAAGTGTTTGCTAAAATCTTCTGCACTTTTGAGCACCGCAACCCCGCGGCCATCGTAACCACCGCGCCGTGCTTTTTGTACCAGGGGGTAGCCAAATTTGGCAAAGGTTTCGGGGTTTAAATCCTCAGCGTCCGCAAATTCTGCTGTCGGCAGGCTCGCCTCGATCAACAATTGCTTTTGCAGCAATTTATCCTGCAGTTGCGCCAGCAGACGCGGGGACGGATAAATGGCATGTCCTGCTTTCTCCATTTCGATGAGATCCGTCACATCAATGGTTTCAATTTCAAAGGTTGTCACGTCACAGGCTTCAACCAGCGCCCGCATCGCTTCCTGATCATCAAAGGCCGCCACAATCTGTTGGTCGGCCAACTGTCCCGCCGGGCAATCCGGCGTGGGGTCGATTACAGAGACAGCACAGCCCATACGACGAGCGGCCATAGCCATCATACGGCCCAACTGGCCCCCGCCGATAATACCGATATGCGCAACAGGATTTTGAATTCTATGCATAAAACAGGTCTAAGCTGAATATCGCTTCACAAAGCGCGGGATTATAGCGCCAATCGTATCGCTTCCCAATGACTATCCCTATTCAGATAAATAAAAGCTATTAACTCCGCCCTGTTTTATTCGATAATTGGGCCAGCTAATTAGAAACAATCAAAAATGCCCACACTGGAACAAAACCTCAAACACATCGTCGATCTTGGCATCGAGAGCCTGTTTAAAAAAATCAATCGCGGCATTGAAAAAGAAAGCCTGCGCGTTGATCCTGATGGCGCCCTGGCCATGACGCCTCACCCTGCCGCGCTGGGTTCAGCATTGACTAACCCGGGGATCACCACAGATTACTGCGAGGCGCAGCTTGAGTTTGTCTCGCCCGTGAGCACCGACATTGATGAGCTGACTAATTTCCTCACCGATGCGCATCATTTCACCTATCAGAATATCGATGACGAAAAGCTGTGGGTTAATTCCATGCCGTGCATTTTATATTCTGAAGAAAGCATTCCCATCGCCCGTTTTGGCAGCTCCAACGTGGGCCATATGAAAGAAGTGTACCGCCTCGGCCTGGGGCATCGCTACGGCCGTTTAATGCAAACCATCAGCGGCATTCACTATAATTTTTCACTACCTGATGAATTCTGGCACCACTACCTTGAAAAAGATAAGGATGCGGTGACAAAAGATGATATTTCAGACCAGTACATGAAGCTGATTCGGAATTTTCACCGTCATACATGGCTACTCTTTTATTTGTTTGGTGCCTCGCCCAGCGTGTGTAAAACCTTCTTAAAGGGGCACAAACACAACCTGGAGGAGTACGCCGGCAACAGCTTTTACGCGCCCTATGCCACCTCGCTCAGAATGAGCGATCTTGGTTACAGCAATGATGCGCAAAGCAGCATCAAGGTTTGTTACAACGAAATTGAAAATTTTACCGATTCGCTGACCACTGCCATGAACACGCCGCATTCCGAATATCAGGACATAGGAGTAAAAGTGGATGGGAAATACCAACAACTCAACGCCAATCTGCTGCAAATTGAAAATGAGTTTTATGGCTCGATTCGCCCCAAACGCGTTGCCAAAAGTGGTGAACGCCCGAGCCACGCCCTGATTGAACGCGGGGTTGAATATATCGAAGTACGCTGTATGGATTTAAACCCCTACGTACCCATCGGAATCGACCAGGAAACCATCGTATTTCTGGATATGTTTTTACTCTATTGCCTGTTTGAAGACAGCCCGGAAATGACCGCAGAGGAAACCCATAAATACACTGAAAATAATCAGCGTGCCGTTATGCGAGGCCGTGAACCGGGCCTGATGCTAAAACGAAATGGTAAGGAGCTCACACTCAAGAGCTGGGCTGAACAGATCATTGAAAGCATGCAATCTATCGCCGAAATGCTGGATTCCATACACTTTACGCGCCGCTACACCCAGGTACTGGAACTACAATCTGAGAAAATTGCCGATGCCGACCTGACACCCTCCGGCGAAATACTCAACGACGTAAAACACAATTACTCCAGCTTTTTTGATTTTGCCATCACCCAGGCCCGCCAACACGAACACTTCTTTAAACACCTGGTGCAAAACAGTAATTCGAAAAAGCAGTTTGAACGCCAGGCCGCAGAGTCAATAGCCAAACAAAAAGAGATAGAAGAGAGCGATACCCTCTCTTTTGATGAATACCTCGCCCACTATTTCGCACGATAGCTGATTACTCCCGGGGAACTTCAGCAAAAATTCACTCAGTATTAGCTACTCGACGTAGGGTGGATAAGCACAGCGCATCCACCATTTTCCTAACGGCACCACCCAGCAACACCTCTTTTCAGAAAGAATCAAACTCCAGCTGCTCGTACACAGCCTGAGCATTCTTTCGGGAAATCTCATCAAACACTTCAAGGTAACTGAACTGGGACTGCTCCAATTCAACTGCGTCCAGAAGTTCTACGCCGTCATCCAGCATCTGGCTGATATTCTTGACCAGGTATACCAGGTAATCGTAGGTATCCTTATGTGCGATCTCCAGGTCGACAGCATGCCCATGGCCGGGAACCACGATTTCGGGTTGATACGCCTCCATCTTTTCAAACACCTCAATCCAGCTTTTCACGTTTCTGGCCGGGCCTGTGCCCAGTGCGCGCTCAACATAAACGATATCACCCGAAAACATAATTTTTTGCTCAGGGAACCATACAAAACTATCGCCCAATGTATGTGCCGCACCCGCGTGGTAAATTTCCAGCTCGATATCACCTACCTGCAGTTTCTTTTTAGATTCAAAGGTTTCATCGGCATACACCGGCACAGTACCCTCGAGTTTATCTCCGATTAGCTGACCAAGGCGGCTAAGAAGATTATCGGCACGCGCGTGATGATCTTCCAGCGCGGCACTGGAGGTTATAATATGCGCACCCTGCTGTTTGAAGTATCCATTACCCAACCATCGATGATCCTGCCCACCGCTATTAATCACGTGCGTAACTGGCTTATCGGTGAGACTTTTAATCGCCTTATCTATTTGTTGGGCACCTAAATAACTGCCACCCGGATCAACCAGGATCACGCTTTCATCACTGATGATGACACCATGCGTTGAATTGTTGCCGTAATTCTCCGGCGAACGCTGAGCAAGCTCGCCGACAAGCGCATACACGTTCGGGCTGACTTTCTGAATATCCAGTGCATACTCTGCCATAGCCGGGGTTGAGATGGCACCGAGCATCAGCACCGTGAGCAAGCTTGTCCAGCCTTTGCCCATTTGTTTAATCATTAAAGTAATCTTTGAATTCCAAAGGGCGTGTCTATTATTCATATGCATGGTTCCGGTTGAAAAGGACGAGTGCGTGGCCTCCCTGTAAACAGCTTGAGCCGTACAGAAAGCGACACCCGTCCGATAGTATATTATTAAACAGGGTAGTGAACAGCTTTACCAACCCCGCAGATAGTGTAAGCCTATTTTGGATTCAGACGATATGTCCTGAATCATCGGTAGCGCCTTCTTTAGCACCTCATTCACTTTTTAGTGAATTTTCACCCGCCATAAATGAGACATCTCACCCTGAGGCTACTATAATCCCATGCCCTTGTCCCCGTAGCTCAGCTGGATAGAGCAGCCGCCTCCTAAGCGGCAGGTCGGACGTTCGAATCGTCTCGGGGACGCCATTTTTCAACTACCACTCAACCATTTCAGAGCATACTGCGGTCTATC
>JAAELZ010000073.1 GCA_024226105.1 Pseudomonadota bacterium
AAAGCGCGCGCAGATTTATGTGCAAAATCTCCGTACTGGTGAGCGTAAACTGGTTTCAGATTTTCCGCGAATAAATTCATCGCCGGCCTGGTCACCCGATGGGCGCAAGCTTGCCATGAGCTTATCTAAAGATGGTAATTCTGAGATTTACATAAAGGACATGAGCACGGGAGTGTTCACGCGCCTGACAAATAATGCCGCGATTGATACCGAACCGGTCTGGTCAGTAGATGGCCGTCGGATCGTGTTTAGTTCCGGGCGCGCGGGAAAGCCGCAACTCTACGAGGTAAGTGCATTAGGCGGGACGGCCAGGCGTGTCACATTCCAGGGTAACTACAACGCGGGTGCTGATTATTCGCCGGATGGCCGCCAGCTGGCATTGATTACCGATATTGGTGGTGGATTTAAGGTCGGTATCTATGATCCTGCGACGCGTGCTATTAAAACCCTGACCAATACGCGGCTTGATGAATCGCCTTCATATTCACCCAATGGTGAAATGATTTTGTATTCTACTGTTCAGGGTGGTAAAAACGTATTGGCCGCCGTATCAAGCGATGGCAGCGTGCAGCAGATTTTAAGATTTAACGCGGGGTCGGTGAAGTCGCCGGCCTGGTCGCCGCGGTTATAAACAGGTCTCATAGCGGCGAAATTTAATTAACAGGTATTTAATCATCAGACGAGGAATCAACATGAAAGTAAAATCAATTCAAAATATTTTGCTGGTAATCGCAGCAAGTTTGTTGCTGTCGGCATGCGCCGGTAAAAAAGCCCAGGAAAGTGTTCAGATGGACGATGGTGCCGGGATGACGGACGATACCATTGTATCGGGTACGCTTGATAGCGACGTCATGGGTATGGAGCTTGCCGGGCCACAAGGCGTAGATGCAAATGATCCCCTGGGCAAGCGCGTGATTTATTTTGATTATAATTCTGCGACCCTAACCTTTGAGGGTGAATCCATTGCGCAGGCGCATGGCCAGTATCTGGCAGATCATCCAAATGTGTTTATTACGCTCGAAGGTCATGCCGATGAGCGCGGTACTTCAGAGTACAATCTCGCGCTTGCGGAAGACCGGGCCAAGATTGTTTCCCAGATTATGGGGGTTTACGGAGTCGCGCTGGACCGTATCCAGCTCGTATCATACGGTGAAGAGCGACCGGTCGCCTTGTCTAGCGATGAAGCGGCTTACGCCTTGAATCGTCGTGTGGAAATCGTCTATCAATAGATGAATTGAATGCCCTGGGTGCCGGGAAGTTAATGTAGCTGTGCGGCACCCGCCTCAAATCCTGAAAATAGTGAATTTATGTTTTACGAAAATCATAAAACCCTGCGCCTGAGCGCTTTATATGTATTGATTGCCGCGGGTCTGGGTGCCTGCGCCTCGTCTCCGCAAAATGTTCCTGTGCAAAATGTTCCATCTTCACAGTCCGCGACGTCACCTCAGGGCGTGCAAAGCGTCAATCAGCTGAATGCCTTGCAGGCAGAAATTCGTGAACTGAGAAACCAGCTGGAGGAGCAACAATTTGAAGTTGAGAACCTGAAACAGCGACAGCAGGATTTATTTCAGGGCCTGGATCATCGCTTGCGTGTTACGGAAGCGATGCAGCAGGGTGGAAATGTAATTGCGCAGGATGGATCGGTAACCACACCCGGGTTGCTTCCGCCGCTTACCGCTGAAGGAGCGGTAACAGACCCCGTGAGCCCTGTGGTTGCAGGTGGTGATATTGCTACCGAACCCGACGCTACATCTGCTGTGGCACCCCCTCCGCCCGTGATGCCGGTTTCACCCACCGCCGGAGTGGATCAACAGGCTTTGTACGATGAAGGGTTTGATTTTCTCAAGAAATCTCAGTATACCGAAGCGATCGGCCTGTTTGAGCAGTTGGTTGCGCAGTTTCCGAACGGTGGCCTGGCTGACGATGCCAGTTACTGGATTGGTGAAGCAAATCATGTGAACCGGCAGTACGAAGCGACGATCCAGTCTTTCCGTAAGGTGGTT
>JAAELZ010000074.1 GCA_024226105.1 Pseudomonadota bacterium
CCGGAATGCCCAGATGATGTGCCACTTGTGCCACGGCCGCCATCAACAGCGCCTGCTCTCCTGATCCGCCCGACATGGCGCCTGTTCGCAAATCCGACACAAACGGCCAGGCCGCAAAAGTGAGGGGGCACCCCGGACGAACCGTGTTGGCGTAAACAATACCGGCCAATGCTTCGGCGGTGGATTGCACCACGGATCCAGCCAACGCCGCCGGTGATGTCGCCCCCGCCTGCGTGGCCGATGCAATCATGATTGGATAACCCTGACGAATTGCCTCTTCTTTAATAATGCAACGCTCATAGGCGTAGCGCAAAGGAGGAACGCCGGCCCCTTGCACCATATGGGCTATCGGCGTGTGATGAAACTGCCCTTCACGACCAAGAACCATGTCAAACAGGCGGGTAACATCTTTTACGTTTTGAACAGACCCAAGGGTAATTCCCAGCGGCATTGTCGTGCCACGCAGCAAGGCATAGGTTGTATTAATGTCGAGCAGCTCGACCGTTTCCATATCCCGCGCGATCGGAGAACGGTAACACCAGTGAATATTGGGCAGTGTATCGACCAGCCGGGCCATGTCATATACATCTTGCAGGCTGGTATCCCGATACTCACCGGTTACGCTATCCAGTATTGAAACGGCACCTCCCGCTGTCCCGAAATGAGGACGGCCTGGCGCAATTTCTATCGACCGATCGGGGTTCATGCCATGTAAAGTCCAGGATTTTGGCGTCAGTGCTAGGGCGTCTTCAATCCTGGATCTGGGGATCAGAATGCGTCCATGATCACTAAGTGTTGCGCCTTCGTCGAGCATCTGAAGCGCCGCCGGGGGCATCTCCCCCATGACGCCCATGCCAACCGTTTCCAGCACATGATAAGCGCTTTCCAGAACACGCTCGACCTCGCCAGTGGTCAGTGGATTAAAACACCCCGCCTGTGGTCCCACGGGTGAACGCCTGAGGACAGGCCGCTGTCGCGATCGCACTCGAGCGGCTCTTGCGTTTCTTCTTGAGCGCTTTTGGCCAAAAGTGATATCGGTATCGGTCATTCATCTATCCTCAGGGGGAAAGTTATAAAGGTATGCTCACTATACCTGCGAAATCTATCGAGCGACCGGGATAAGCGCGCTGTTTGAATGGCCACTCCTCCTGCAACCAACGGTCAACACTTTCAAGCAAGGCTTGATCCAATTCAACTTCGCTATCTTTTACCCACAAATATACCTCACAATCAAAATTGGTAAACCTTGTTGGGTTGATATAAACACAGCCGATATAATTGTCTTTCATGGGATTAAATACCGCGTAGGCAAATGCCTCTCTCGCTTTAAACTCGTCCTCGTGCATGATCAAGTCTTTTTTATTGAACTCAAAACTCATGTCATCCGCTGGCCAGTCATCATTCACCGCAA
>JAAELZ010000075.1 GCA_024226105.1 Pseudomonadota bacterium
ACGCCCAATCATTACCGCGTCAGCAGCTGTCCGCTTTAAAACCCGCCGTGCTTGCTGCGGACTGCGAATATCACCATTAACCACCACGGGTATCGAAACCGCTTTTTTAACCCGTTTAACCGTTTCATATTCGGCCTCTCCTTTGAACAGACAGGCTCGACTGCGACCATGAACAACCAGGCTTTGTATACCTTCAGCCTCAGCAATGCGTGCAATACTCAAGGCATTGTTAAGTGACCGTGTTAAACCTGTGCGAATTTTAAGCGTTACGGGCACCTTTACCGCCGCCACCACTGATTGCAAAATAGCCTGCACCTTAATTTCATCACCCAGCAAAGCAGATCCTGCCGCTTTTTTACATACTTTTTTCGCTGGACAACCCATATTAATATCAATAATTCCAGCGCCCAAATCCTCGTTCAGAGCGGCCGCAGCAGCCATTTCGCGCGGATCACTGCCCACAATTTGTATCGCTCGCGGCAAGGGCTCATCAAGTGAGACCCTGCGCTGCCGATGTTTACGTGACTGTTGTAAATCGGGATTCGCAGATACCATTTCTGCAACGGTCATGCCGACACCAAAACCACGCACTACATGCCGGAAAGGCAAGTCGGTAATGCCCGCCATGGGCGCCAGCAATACAGGCATATCGAGGCGGTAGGGGCCAATATTCATTTTACAACCCTGGCTTCAAAGCCTACGGCATTAGCGGGTGGTTTATTCAGCTTGATCAATATCTTACCCAGTTTGTTCGGTTTAACCAATTCCCCGGCCTCTGGCGCCGTTCCGGCCCCCGATGAGATAAGGCTATCGTGAGAAGTCAGGTATTCCCCGGGACCGATTATGCGTTGCCCGGCGATACCGCCATCAATCGTTTTCAGGGTCAGCAGTATGTTTGGATAGG
>JAAELZ010000076.1 GCA_024226105.1 Pseudomonadota bacterium
CCTGCACCAATGACCAGCAGGTCGCGATTAAAGCTGTTTGTAAAACGCTCACGGGCCAACGACGCCGACCGGCCATTATCAGCGCAGACCGCGGCCGGGGAAAGTCTGCGGCGCTGGGCCTGGCGGCCGGCCAATTACTCGCCTCGCATCAGGCGCAGACTATTTTCGCTACGGCAAGTAGCTATAAGCAGGTTGCAAGTATCTTTAAGCACGCGCATGCAGTATTACCGGATGCTGCGATGCCTGCTAACCGAAAATGCCTGCACCACGCCCACGGCAGCCTGAACTACATCGCCGCCGACTCACTAATATCAAATAAACAGGACTGCGACCTGTTGATCGTCGATGAAGCCTCCACGCTGGGTATTGCGCGCCTGGAAGCATTACTAAAACTATACCCGAGAATCGCCTTTTCCGGCACCGAGCACGGGTATGAAGGCAGTGGCCGGGGTTTCTCATTAAAATTCAGGCAGCTAATTCAGGCACACTGCCGCGGGCAACACGCGGTCAAGCTGCATACGCCGGTTCGATGGGCGCCTGACGACCCGCTGGAGTACTGGACAAACCGGCTGCTCTTGCTCAACCTTAACCAGGGCGAATCCGGCATAGCTGAACCTGTTGAGCTGCAGGCATTGAAGTTTCGTCAGATCGCGCAGTCGAAACTGGCTGAAAACGAAACACTGCTCACGCGCATATTTGGCCTGCTAGTCGATGCGCACTACCAGACCCGCCCGGTGGATTGCCGATATTTGCTTGACGCCCCCAATTCCCGGCTTTTTGTCGCGGAGCACGGCGAGCAAATTGTCGGCCTGGTCTGGTTAATGCTCGAAGGCGGGCTGGAAGCTGGCATCGCCCATGAAGTGGTTGCCGGGCGCCGTCGCCCCCAGGGGCACCTGGTACCACAAATACTCGCTGCACACCTGGGACTGGAAGAAGCGATAACACTACGCTGTGCGCGCATACAACGCATTGTGGTCGACCCCCTTTTACAGGGCCGGGGCATCGGCAGCTGGATGCTTGAAAAAATCGCGAAACAAGACGATATAAATGCCGACTATCTGGCCAGCAGCTTCGGTGCCGACCCGCCTCTGAGTAGTTTCTGGCAGCGTGCGGGTTACCGTACCGCGCGCATAAGTGACAAACCTCAGGCAGCCAGCGGGTTACATTCTGTGGTGGTACTTAAACCCTGTTCTGACGCCGCAAATTCCCCTGGTCTGCAGACGCCAAAATTGTTTCGCACTCAGTTTGTAACGCAACTGGCGAGTGGCCTAAGAAACCTTTCATCGGAACTCGCCTGCAGTATCGCGCCACAAGGTATAGATAAGCTTAATTTAGATTCAGACGAACTCAAAACGGCCGTCCTGTTTGCCTATGCCCAAAGGCCGTATGAAAGCAGCCTGGCAGTACTGGCCAAACTTGGGCAATACGCACTGTTCAATCCCGACCCGGGGTTTGAACCCGGGCGCCTTACACGCCACTTATTCATTAAACGTACGCTACAGAACCAGCCATGGTCGGCATGTGCCGAAGAATTGAATATAAACGGGCAGCGTGAGTGTGTAAAACACCTCAGGCACGGCACCAGAGCCATCTTAGCGCACGCATTTTCAGAGGAAATAATTGCAAAACTGCGCACGCGCTACCATTGCTGAGAGAATGAAGGGGCGCGGTAGAAACTATGGCAATTATTCCATCATAAGCGGGAACAGCACCGACACCACGACCCCCGTGCCATCATAACGATTGGCCATCCAGGTGCGAGCCTGATGGTAATCGGCAATTAAACGTACCACGTATAAGCCCAGCCCAAGATGTGAGGTTTGAGCATCTTTTCGACCCAGCGAGACCATCGGATCAAATACTCTTTCGTGCTGGCCTTCTTCAATGGTTGCTCCCTCGTTAGCGACTGTCAGTAATAATCCTTCTTCGCGCGCAACCAGGCTGACTTCGATGGTTGTTTGCGGTACGCCAAATTGCACCGCATTGTCAATCAGCTTATCCAGCAACTCGGCAATATGGTCTCCTGAACCCAGGATATACATATCTTTATATTGTAGGCTCAACTTAAAGCGATGCAAGGAAAACGTGGCCTGCGCACCCTCTATGTAATCCCTGAGCAATCTTGCCAGGTTGAGGCGTCGTTTCTCCTCGGAACGCATGGCTTCCTCAAGATTCGCCGCCTGCGTTAAACTGCTCAATAAATGTCGTAAGCGCTGGATGCCTCCCTGCGCCCGTTCCATATACTTATTGCCACGGATGGATTCCTGCTCCTGCTCAAGGATTTGCAAAGAGGAACTCACCACATTCAAGGGGTTGTTCATCTCGTGTGCCAGAGTATCGGGCAAGCCCTCCAGGTAGTGCGTATACCCGGACAAACGCCTCAACATACTGGTAATACTCCGGCCCAGGTCACCCAGCTCATCTCGCGGATACACCCGCGTTGGAATGTTGGAATCCTGCACCCGCCCTTCCGGGGTTATCGCTTTTTCGGTGGCATCATGCAGGCGCCCTATTCGCACTGTCAATCGCCATGCGAACACAATCAAAGCCAGTGTGATAAATACAAATACCAGTAAACTCGAAGCGGCCAGGCTTTTTAACAACTCATACTGGCTGCGCAAAATAGCGTGTGAGCTTTGCTCAACCATGACCATCCCAAGCACACTATTGCCTTCTCTAATCGGGTGGCCGGCCATGACAATTTTTACCTTTTTGTCGACCGAGCGCCGGGTATCTGACTTCGGTTCCCCCCCCAGCACATCGACGATCATTTCATCACGTCGAACAGTAATGTCCGACGGCAGATCTTCAAACACCACGTCAGGACGACGCAATAGCGCATCGAGCCTGGTGGACATCCTGTTTTGCAACTTTTGCCACTGCGTAACCGGCGCTTCACCCGGCTCTTCGACAGCACGAGGGGGCGTCAGACCGCCCACCACTGCGCGCACCTGCTGTTGTTTATCAATCACCCATATGCGTGAGTTGGGTTGATTCAAACCGCGCAGGAGCTGGGTAATCTCGGGCGAAGTCAGCAAAACCCGCCCGGGTTGCGTATTTTCTGCCTGGGGATAGGTTGATATCTGTGCCCGTAGTTCGCGGGTTTCAGGGTCATCTACATCAATAATGCTGAATCCGAGACGGCTATATCGGCCCACGAGGTAACGCGGTAATCGTAGTTCAACAGCATAACCGTATTCGGTTTCTTTCAAAACGGCGACTACGTCCTCAACCGGATCCCCCAGCAGGGGTGATTGCCAGTCTCCTGACGCCAGGTAAGCCGTCATACGCCCCGGCGCCCGGGCGACCATGGTATAGCGCGTCAACGGGCCGTAAGGGTGCTGAATCAGTACCCGGATATGATCCCCATTGCCCAGTTTGCGCCGTTCCAGATCCCGGTAAATGATCTGATCATCGGTTACTTCAAACAGGGCATACAACCAGTTACTGCGATAACCCAGCAAGTGCTGAAGCGCCAGATTTCCGGGAATATAGTCGGCATCACACTGGGACATTCCGCCTTCGGTAAAACCCCGTTTTTCACGCAGAGCTATATTGCCCCAATCACTTGAATCCCCGTCAAGCTGTATCAGGCGTGGCAGCAGATAAGCAAAACTATCGGATTTCTCGCCCAGGAGTTCCGGCACCCCGGCATCAAGTTCAAACAATTCGGTACGATCATTCAAAATAGTGGCAATACCGCCCGCCGTCAGTAGCAACGCATCCTTTTGCCCCTGTAACAAAAACTCCTTCATTTCGGTAACGTAGCGGGTTCCCATCCAGGGGATGGTAAACATCGCCAGCACCAGCCAGATCAGCTTGCTGCGAATGGATAAATATCTAAACCACTTAAACATGGTCGCCCGGGATCAGAAGTTTAAGTATCCTTATGCCAGCGGTATCCAGTACCAAATACCGTTTCGATGTATTCAAACTCCGGGTCAAGCTGTTTGAACTTCTTGCGAATCCGGCGGATATAACCGTTGATGGTGTTTTTCTCAACGTAACTTTGCTTGGTTACCTGCATCAAAGCTTCGTAACTCTTAACCTTACCCGCATTATGTGCGAGTGATTCAACCACCCAGAACTCCGTCAGCGTCAGGTTAAGCGGCTGCGCTTTCCAGCTTACAGACAAACTCGCTTCATTAAGCTCCAGATCACCCAGCTTTAACGCAATGGGTTCATCATCGGCAGCATGACTCAGGGTACTTGCAATTCGAAACAAAGAGGCCACCCGCACACCCAGGAACTGAAGATTGACGGGTTTGGTAATGTAATCCCAGGCATCCAGACGCAGCCCTGAGACCCGATCAATATCAGAATCTCGTGCGGTCAAAAAGATAATCGGCAACTGCGGGCTCATGTGGCGCAATTCCCGGCAAAGATCAAAACCGCCGTCCATTTCATTTTCGAGCATAATGTCCAGGATTGCCAGATCCGGCAGGGCCTTTTTAAAGCCTTCCAGCGCGGTGGGTTTATTGGGATAAACCACGACAGTGTGGCCCTGTGCCTTGAGAGCATCAGCATAGTTTTCCCGCTGATGCGGATCGTCTTCTACAATGGCTATGGTATGGCTCATATTGACAGGTTGTATACTCAGGGAATCACAAAGGGAAAATGATACCACATGGCAAGGGCAGGCATAGGACCGAAAGCACTGAAAGTATCACGGGATCGATTAAGTTAAAGCTTAACTGGAGCTGTAGAGCGCCTCTACCAATACTGGCTGAGCAGACATGTGCTCAACGTGGTTAAGAGCCAGGTTAATATAACAGCGTTGTAATATACTAATTCACCAATATTTTGGAGGGTTCTCTTATATTAAACCGTACAACTGTGATAGCACCAACGAAAAACCCGCCCACATCAACAGGGCAAGCGGCAGGCCTACCCTTACAAAGTCTCCAAAACTATATCCTACCGCGTTCATAACCAGCAAATTAGTCTGGTATGCCATCGGTGTAACAAAACTCAGATTGGCCCCGAACAGCACCCCCAGCACAAAGGCCTCAGGCGGCACTCCCAGTGAATTGGCCACCGTTATCGCGATAGGCGTGCCGATCACTGCAGCAGCATTATTGGAAACAATGTTGGTCAGCACCGCCATCATCGCAATCAGGCCCGCCAATACCCAGGCGGGTGACGCATCCTGCATTAAGTCTAAAAATTGACTGGCCAGCAAATCACTGCCACCGGTCACCAACAGCGCCTGCCCAAGTGCCAGGGTGGTAACAATCATCAGCACCAGTTGCACGCTCAGCGCATCGCGAACATCCTTCCAGTTTAAACAACCGCACATGAGCATCGCTGCCACCCCCAACGCAGCTGTAATTGAAATAGGCAACACTCGGGTTGCCGCCAGCGCAATAACTGCGCCCATAACCAGCAGTGACATTGGTGCCTTGCCGCGCCGCGGTAAATCCCGCGTGGCATCGAGCACCATTAAATCGGCCTGTGATTTTAAATCGCTGACCGCGTCAGCACTACCCTGCACCAACAGCACATCGCCAATCCTCAAACGCACATTTTGAATACCGGTTGGCATCGCGGTAATCGCTTTACCCGCGCGATGAATGGCGACTACGCTGATATCCTGCTTCTGATGAAAGCGCGTTTGTTTTAGCGTAGCGCGATTTAATGGCGAACCGGGATAAACCGCTATTTCAGTCAACTGCTGGTCCGCCAGTGGCAGGGGATGCGCTTCATCAAGTACGTAATCACCGGCATATAAAACACTGCGTAACGCTTGCTCATAAGTCTTCAAGTTGTCTGGCGTATCGCGCACCAGCAGCCGGTCTCCTGCCTGTATGCGTGCATCGGGTAACGGCATGACGCTGACCTCTTCAGTACGCCGAATACGCCGAAC
>JAAELZ010000077.1 GCA_024226105.1 Pseudomonadota bacterium
CCCGTTGCTACCCAGACTATACAAAAATCGGCAATATCCGCATGGCTGATAAAATGCTTGCTGCCGTTGACCACCCAGTCGCCTCCAACACGCTCAGCATGGCAGCGCATCCCGCGCACGTCAGACCCGGCCGCCGGCTCGGTCATGGCGATGGCATCCATTTTCTCTCCGCGTGCGGCAGGATAAAGATAGCGCTGTTTTTGTTCTTCGTTACAGGCCAGTAATATTCCCGACGGGCGTCCAAAATAAACACTCAAGGCCATCGATGCGCGGCCGAGCTCTCTTTCAACCAGCGTAAAGTCGAGGTGGTTGAGGCCACCTCCACCCACCGCTTCGGGCAGATTGGCCGCGTAGAAACCAAGTTCAAGGCATTTTTGCTTGATATCCTCGGCCAGTTGCTCAGGTACGAGACCGGTACGCTCGATTCCCTCTTCATGGGGGTACAACTCGTTCTCAACGAAGCTACGAACGGTATCAACAATCAGCGCCTGTTCTTCACTTAGGCCAAATTCCATGTTGCTTACCCTATTTGTGAGCTTGTCCGATGGCGCGACCTGCGCCATCAGGAAGGGGTAGTTTCGCGTGCTCGCCTGCAATTTCCTGCGCCCGCGCCAATATATGTTCAGCCGGTTCCGTGGCCCGGCGTGTTTTCAAACTAACGTGTATCAACATATGCTCGCCGGTTGCTAACAGGCGCCCATCTTCATGCTTAAGGCTCTGAAATAAATGCAGTTTTTTGCCCTCTGCCGCCAGTAAATGTGTAAACACATGAATTGTCTGCCCGGCACTTACCTCATCTTTATGCTGGATATGCGTTTCAACGGTAAAATAGGAGCCGCTATTTTCAAGATAGTCCGCGTCAACTCCGATGAGTCGCATCAGCTTATCAGACGCCTCACTGAAGCATTGCAGGTAATGGCTCTCATTCATATGATTGTTATAGTCGGTCCAGTTATCGGGTATGGTTCGCCTGTTCGTTTCAATGGCGCGGGTGATATCTATGCTGTCAGGCTGTTTCGTTGCGAGTTCATTTTCTAGCAGTCGTTTTTCGTGGTTCGCCAGCGTTCGCCCGGCACCCCAGTCGTTACTTTTCAGTGCCTGCATGATGGCAATTAGATTGTCATCACGTTTTTGCTCCAGTTCGCGAATGCTCAAAGCACCCGATTGTGCGTCAGACTGGCTGGCTATTTTGTCGACCAGGGCCTCATCCAGTTCGGGCACGTCCATGAGTTTGGTCCAGGGCCACTGCAGGCACGGGCCAAATTGATCGAGAAAGTGGCGCATGCCCGCTTCACCGCCCGCGATACGGAAGGTTTCAAACAGGCCCATTTGTGCCCAGCGCAAGCCAAAGCCCAGGCGGATCACTTCGTCGATATCTTCTGTGGTGGCGATGTCGTCTTTGACCAGCCAGAGTGACTCCCGCCACACCGCTTCCATCAGGCGATCGGCGATAAAGGCCTCAAGTTCTTTTTTGACGCGTAGCGGGTGCATGCCCAGATTTTCAAAAAAAGCTTCGGCGCGCCTCAGGCTATCCTCGCTGGTTTGTTTCCCGCCGAGCAGTTCAACTACCGGGAGCAGGTACACCGGGTTAAATGGATGGGCGACCAGCAAGCGTTCAGGCGTTTTCATCCTGGCCTGTAAATCACTGGGCAAAATACCCGAGGTTGAGGAAGTGATGAGTGCCTCGGGTGGCGCAGCACCTTCTATCTCGGCATAAACCGCCTGCTTGATATCGAGGCGCTCAGGTACGGATTCCACAATAATACTGGCA
>JAAELZ010000078.1 GCA_024226105.1 Pseudomonadota bacterium
ACTGGGGAACACGGGCTGGTCTTTCAAAGAGGTTTTACCCTATTTCAAAAAATCTGAAGACCAGGAAAGAGGGGCGAATCATTACCATGGTATCGGCGGCCCGTTGAAAGTGTCTGATTTGAGGTTACGACGGCCCATAGCAGATTTTTTTATCAAGGCGGCGATCCAGACGGGGATTCCCTTTAATGCGGATTACAATGCTGAGAAACAGGAAGGTGTAGCCTATTTTCAGCAAACCGCCTACAAGGGTTTTCGTTGGAGTACCGCGAAAGGGTTCCTCAAGCCCGCGCGTAAACGCCCGAACCTGACGGTTGTCTCTCGGGCGCAGGCTACCAGAATTATTATGCAGGGGGAGAAGGCTGTCGGAGTTGAATATACTAAAGACAGAAAGCTCACTACCGTTAAAGCTGACCGGGAAGTTGTCCTGTCAGCAGGCGCTATCGGTTCTCCACAACTCTTACAGCTTTCAGGTATCGGTCCGGTAGCGCTTTTAAATAAGGTCGGGGTTCCGGTCGTTAAAGACCTGCCGGGCGTTGGGTGTAATTTACAGGATCATTTGCAAATCAGGCTGGTATTTAAAACCAGCCAACGAACGCTCAATGATGAGGTTAATAGTCTTTTCAAGCAGGCCTGGGCGGGATTGAAATATGTTCTTACGCGTACCGGCCCTTTGACACTTGCGGCGAGTCAGGTAGCGATTTTTACAAAATCCAGGCCTTCAGTAGAAAGGCCTGACATCCAGTTTCATATGCAACCATTGAGTGCCGACAAGCCTGGTGACGGAGCTCATAAGTTTTCAGCCTTTACTTCATCGGTTTGCCAGTTACGGCCTCACAGTCGGGGCTATGTGGAAATTAAATCAAATGATCCTTCGCAATATCCGGCAATTCATTCAAACTATTTATCAGATGAACGCGATCAAAAAGTGGCCGTAGATGCGATAAAGGTTGCAAGAAGGATATCTGAAGCGGATGCATTATCACCACATATTATCGATGAATACGTTCCTGGCCGGCAATATCAGACGGATGAAGAGTTGCTTGAAGCGGCTCGTCTTTATAGTCAGACCATCTACCACCCTGTGGGTACCTGCAAAATGGGGCAAGATGATATAGCAGTAGTCGATGAGCGTTTACGTGTACGCGGTATTGAAGGGTTAAGGGTTGTTGACGCTTCTATTATGCCTGAAATTATATCGGGTAATACAAATGCGCCTACAATTATGATAGCTGAAAAAGCCGCAGATATGATAAAAGAGGACCAACAATGATGAATAGTTGCTCATGAAGACTATTTTTCTGTCAGCCTGCTATGAAGGTTAGATAGCAGGGAAACCAGTAAAACCTTAGTTTTAAGAGGAGAAATGTTATGCACAATACAGTACTGGTGCCTATTGATATGGCACACCTTAAGGAAGGTAAGAGCACTATAGATATAGCCCTACAAAATGCAGGGGAAAGCAGCCAGGTTATTCTTCTCAATGTTATTGAGGATATACCCAGTTGGGCAGCTGCTCAGTTACCTCAGGGTACTATCGAGAGATCTAAGCAGCATGCACGTAAAGAATTGAACTCAATCGCACAGTCTTATAGTGTGCCGATAGAAATTGATATTCGTTTAGGGCATACCTACAAAGTGATTCTTGATGTAGCGGATGAAAAAGAGGTTGATTTGATTGTCATTGCATCACATCGCCCTGGTTTTCAGGATTATTATCTGGGTTCGACGGCGGCAAAAGTTGTGCGGCACGCAAATTGTTCGGTGCATGTGGTCCGTTAAGTTCAAAAAACTCACTGGTTTTAATTGTCGGAAAAATCGGGTAGACTAAATTTAGTCTTATATAAGAGTGTATGTTTATAGTATTAGACAG
The DNA here is from genome assembly GCA_024226105.1 of Pseudomonadota bacterium. Taxonomy (GTDB): domain Bacteria; phylum Pseudomonadota; class Gammaproteobacteria; order Arenicellales; family Poriferihabitantaceae; genus JAAELZ01. The sequence continues at coordinate 1,871 of JAAELZ010000078.1, forward strand.
GCTGCTTAACCTGGAAGGATAGTTAAGCGTAGAAACATATTTGTTGTTAAGTTTTGGCTCGTCGATAATTTTTTATTAGCTGAGGGTCTAATTTGAACAAAGTTTTGTCGGTTTTCGGCATAAAACCGTGGTCGGACCGCCGGCCCAACAAGCTCCGGGGCACTGCCTTCAGCCCCGCGACGCATAACATTATGAAGGTTATCTTAATCAGAGGAGAGTAAAAATGATCAAACTAAAAACTATTGCTGCCAGCGTAACAGCCCTGGCACTCATGGCATCTTCTGCCATGGCGGCCGAAAAGGTCTTACGTATCCAGTCGGTGCTACCGACCTCAGCTGACGAAGTCGTTATGTTGAAGGAGTTCGGTAAAGACGTCGCAGCACTGACCGATGGGTCCCTCACTGTTGAAGTACTGCCGGCAGGCGCTGTTGTTGGACCACGAGATATTATTGATGCTGTAGACGCGGGGCTCGTGGAAGGTGGCTTTGCCTGGACACACTATTGGGGTGGTAAGCACGTTGCGGCTAACCTGTTCGGTGCACCTGTTGCGGGTGCCGGTGTAGGTCTCGATAACATCGCGTTCCTGAGTTGGTTCCAGTACGGCGGTGGCAAGGAACTGTATGATCGCCTGTGGGATGAAATGGGTGTGAACGTCAAAGGTTTCATGCTGCAACCAGTGGGCCCTGAGGCACTTGGCTGGTTCCCAAAGCCTATCAAATCAATGGATGACTTCCGCAAATTACGCTTTCGTGCACCTCCGGGTATGGTTGGTGCTGCATACGCTGAAATCGGTGTTCCAGCGGTTGCAATGGGCGGTGGTGACATCCTGCCAGCGCTTGAGAAAGGCACCATCGACGCAGCCGAGTGGTGTTGCCCCAAGCCGGATTCCGTCTTTGGTTTTCAGAAAGTGCTAAAACACTACTACCTCCAGGGTCTGCACCAGGTGACCGTGAACGCGGACATGTATGTGAATGGCGATTTCTACAACTCGCTGAGCCCGATTGAGCAGAAAGCACTGGAAGTTGCGGCAAACGCATCTCTGTCAAAATCCTTGTCTTACCGAATCTATGAGAATGGTAAAGCGCTGAAAGATCTGACAGATAATCACGGTGTTATTCTGGAAGATACTCCAGCGGATTACTTCACTGAGTACATGGCGGCTGCTAAGAAGTCGCTCGAAGCCGCTGCGGCAGAAAATGAGTTCTTCGCAGAAGTGTGGCAGTCGCAAAAGGATTTTGCCGACACCGTAGTACCATTCTG
>JAAELZ010000079.1 GCA_024226105.1 Pseudomonadota bacterium
ACTACCCGTATTTGTGCTGCTCACCACCGTTCGCTCGGTCGCAGGCGATCGCGAGGCAGGTGTATTTGAATACATGCTCTCCCTGCCCGTCAGCCTGTCGGCCTGGTTCTGGGGCAAGTTTTTCGGGCGCCTGTTTGTGGTCTTTATTCCAGTGCTCGGAGCCATGCTACTGGCCATGGCATGGGCCGCCCTGAAAGGCAGTGAAATTCCCTGGCGTCCAGTTTTATTTTACACCGGTTTGCTGTTATCCCTGGCCTGGTGCTTCCTCGGAATCGGCATGCTGATTTCTTCTTTCGCGCGTTCATCAGATGTGGCCCAGGGTGTGGCGTTTATCGCCTGGTTAGTACTGCTTTTATTCCTGGATCTGATTCTGCTCGGCCTGATGGTACAAGGTGGAATGCAGGCGGAAAGCGCCGTTATTGTTGCCCTGGCAAACCCCTTGCAGGTATTCAGAACAGCCTCAATGATGTTATTTGACCCGCAACTGGTATTGCTTGGCCCCTCTGCCTACGTAATCCTTGATCATTTCAGTGAACTCGGTTATTTGAGCTACGCTCTGATCTATCCGATGGTGCTGGGCAGTTTGAGCGCCCTGCTTGGATTTTTGTATTTTCGTAAGAGTGATCTGCCTTAAACGCCTACAACGTTTTACCTTTCTCGCCCTGCTCGGGATCCTTTTCAGCGCGCACGCAAATCACCCCGCAGGCGACGTAGTTACCATGAAAAATGGCGATATCCATATTGGTAACATCGAGCAGGCCAGTTTTATCGTTGACGCTTCGTTGGGCAAACTGACGATTCCGGTGCCCGCGATACATCGGCTCTCCATACAATCCAGGAAGCTGGACATACTCGTAGAAACGGATGCAGGGGAAAGCATTAAAGGCTCGCTTGCGCCGGGCGATATACGCATCTCCCGGCTACAGGACCCGACTCTGCCCATCGCACTTGAAGATATTTCACGCATTGATTTCGGCCACCAGCAGGAAAGCGATGCTCTGGCTGAATTTCCTTCCCGCCTGGAAACCACCGATGGGGACCTGCTTTTTGTCAGGCTCACCGCTGAAAACGTCACCCTGGAAACCGAAAATGGTCGCCGCGATGTAGATGCTTCAGATTTACGCTTTGTCGATACCAGCCTGCATACTTTTGAGGATGAATTGCTAACACAACTTACTTTGCTTGATGGCCGCCTTTACCAGGGGCAAATAACACCGGCTAACATTCTGCTTCACTCACCCTACCTTGAAACAATGAACGTACCCGCCGGTCAGTTGTCACGCCTGACACTCGACACGGTCAAGCAAGCCGAAGTTGCGATAGAGTTTTTCTCAGACAGCCTGCGAACCCTGGGTAACGGACCAAAGATGGTCAAAATCAAGGGGGGTAGTTTTTTGCGTGGCGATTATCAGGGCGATGGTGATGATGACGAACAACCCCTGTCAGAAGTGAGCCTGAAGCCGTATGCCATTGGCGCTTATGAAATAACCTTTGATCAATATGATCTTTTTTGCAGGCAAGCCAGGAAGTGCCACAATCCGGATGACCAGGAGTGGGGCCGCGGGCAAAGGCCGGCCATTAATATTTCATGGGAAGAAGCCAGCGCCTACGTGGGCTGGCTGGCGGAAAAAACAGGGAAGCCCTATCGTTTACCAAGCGATTCTGAGTGGGAATATGCCCACCGGGCTGGCAATACAACACGCTATACCTGGGGAAATGAGGTAGAATCCGCGCGCGCTAACTGTGAAGGTTGCGGGTCAATCTGGGACGGCGATCAAACCGCACCGGTCGGTCGATTTGAACCCAACGCATTTGGTTTATATGATACTTCCGGTAACGTATTTGAATGGGTGGCCGATTGCTTTCATGATCGTTTTTCACAAGCCCCGAACGATGGCTCTCCTGTCGAGAAAGAAGGCTGCGGTAAGCGTGTTATTCGCGGTGGAGCATGGAGCTTTCCACCACATGAGATTCGTTCAGCAAATCGCTGGCGTGATTTCCCGACGCGGCGCAGTGACGATACCGGGTTTCGGGTTGCGATGGACCTTGAATAAGTTTACGATGTCGTTGAGTACCGCGCCCTGTCGTTGTGAAGAGTGAAGCAATGTAGTAATCCGGCTATTGCGGCGATCTTTAACAATAGATACCTGTTCATCAATTATTGCCTGACGCTGCGTTGTGTCTATGAGATACCGACAGGAAACCGATTGACGCGTTGCACACGCAATGACCCGAATCAGGCTTGCTTACTTTATTAACCGGCAGCGGATAAAACTAAAACCCGCATTTTTATGGAACTAAATCAGTTTATTCAGATCGGCCTGCCGCTGTCACTGGCGCTTATCATGCTAAGCCTGGGTCTGACGATAAAGCTGAGCGACTTTATTCAGCAGATGTCAAAACCACGCTCCATGCTGATTGGCTTATCCGCTCAAATGCTGTTAGTCCCAATACTCGCACTGGGCATTGTCAGTGTTTTTGAGTTGCCCGCCGCCCTGGCTGCAGGGCTCATGATTCTCAGCTTCTGCCCGGGAGGCGTGACCTCGAACTGGTTTTCACATATGGCCAGAGCCAATGTGCCACTGTCCATCAGCCTGACGGTCATCGCCAGCCTGATCACGCCGTTTACCATTCCCGCGCTATCAGAATTCGTCCTGCAAAGCATCATGGGCGAAGCACGTGCCGTATCGATTCCACTGGGCCTGACCATGATGCGCCTGTTTGTCATCAGTGTAATCCCCGTAGTGATCGGCATTACCCTTCGCAGCCGCTTTGACGCCTTTAGCGATCGCTGGCAACCCCTGGTTTACCGTTTAGCAACCAGCCTGTTTCTATGTGTTATCGCGGGAATCGTTTTTCAGCAATGGGCCAGGCTGCCCGGGTTTTTGGCGCAAAGCGGTCTTGCCAGCCTGTGCATGATCCTGGCCGGCATGGCGCTGGGAATAATAGTCGCTCGCTTTTCACAGCGAAACCGCAGAGATACGCGTACAATCGCCATTGAGGTCGGAATGCAAAACGGCGGCATGGCACTGGTTGTCACGCAAAATGTGCTGCAGAGTACCGAGCTATCCATTGTTCCTGTGGTTTACGGTTTAATTATGCTGCTTCCTGTTTACCTGTATAGCCGTTATGCCCGAACGCAGTCAGTATAACTTCTGGGGCGCCCTACGCGTCTTCTCACTGGCGGTCGCGCTGATAAGTTGCGGGCTGGGAATTCGCCTGGGCTGGGATACGGCAAACCCTCAATATGCCCTGGCCGTATTGCTGTTACTCGGTGGTGTGCTCGCGCAAGCGGGCATGAACCTGATCAACGATACCGAAGACCTGTCTTCTACAAACGCAAACAGAATTTCTGAGGCCGCCAAGGAACGAATCGCCAGAAACCAGAAGCTGGGCTGGGTTGCCTTTGCACTGGCTACCGCCATCGGGCTGTACCTTGTCAGCCTCAGGGGCTGGCCACTTTTTGGGATATTCCTGATCTCGGCGCTACTGGCGCTTAGTTACAACGCGGGCCCGTTGAACTTCAAAAACAACGGAATCGCCATCGTTCAGGTATTTCTCTTAATGGGCCTGATTATGGTCGAGGCCAGCTATTTTACGATGACAGGGCAGTTTTCGTCTAAAGTGCTGTGGTTATCACTGCCCGTTAGCCTGTTGATTTCACTGCTGTTGCTCAGCAACGAAATTCGTGACTACGAGAATGACCTGAACGACCATAGCCATACGCTCAGCGTGAGGATCGGCCTGTCCGCCGCACAAAAACTTTATTGGGGGATAGTAATACTGGCACTTATGCTGACCGCACTATACGCCTACACAGGGTGGCTCCATGCATCCAGGCTGATTTGGCTAACCCCTGCTCTACTCATGCTGCCAGTGCTTAAAAAACATTTATACCTCGCTGATCGCCACAACCTCACGCCTCTGTCCGGCCGGTTTTTTCTGATTTTTGGTGTAGCTTTTTTGTATATGCTCTCAGTTTGACAAGATCAACATGCCCCATCAGGAAATAATTGACTACCTGAAAACGCTCGCCAGCCCCGAGATTGCCGAGCACTCTCAACGCTTCTTCAAAACAGCCGAAGGCGAATATGGCGCGGGCGACAAATTCCTGGGCATTCGCGTACCACCTATACGCTGTGCCGTAACAAAATACAAATCGGCCTCATTAAGAACCGCCGAGAAACTATTGCATTCGCAATATCATGAAATTCGCCTGTTTGCCTTACTTTTAATGGTCTCCCATTATTCCCGAAATAAACCGGAGGAGCAGGCAAAAATCTATAATATCTATCTGCAAAACACCCGCTATATCAATAACTGGGATTTGGTCGATAGCTCGGCACCAAAGATAGTGGGCGCTTATCTACAAGATAAAGATAGAGGCAGACTCTACGAATTGGCCGCATCTGATTTGCTTTGGGAGCGCCGGATAGCCATCATGGCAAGCTTTCATTTTATCCGGCTAAACCAGTTTGACGATACCTTGCATTTGTCAGAGCAACTGCTAAATGACCCGGAAGATTTAATCCATAAAGCCGTTGGCTGGATGCTCAGAGAAGTTGGAAAACGTGACCTGGCCGCAGAGCTCAGCTTTTTAGACAGGCATTACACGAAAATGCCAAGAACCATGTTGCGCTATGCCATTGAGAAGTTCGACCAGACTGATCGCCAGCATTATCTATATTCAAAATTGAAATGACCGGGTTAATAGTCTAAAAATATTCTGCTTTGCGTATACCAGTTTTGCTCAGAATTCACCGTGTATGATTGAGCTGATGCAATTTTAAGCATAGTATTTATACATATCCCGCAAAAAATGCCCAACGAGACATCCAGCTATAAACCCAATCCCAAGGAGTGCGAGTGGGAATCCAGTCGGAACCACAGACCAGGTTATGGATGAAACCAATAATCCACTGATTGAAACGACTAAATGCTTATTAGTGACCATCGGATTTACGGCAAATTCCATTAATACAGAATAAATAGCGCTTTGAGCTCCTCCCAAAATCCAGCCATAAAAAATAAGCCCCATAAAGCCCGGTAAAGAACCGAACGCTGGAGAAATATGTGGGAGGCTAATGCCGAACACAACTAATGCCGACACCATAAACGCGAAGACAACCGCTGGCATAAATATCCCGGTCATTATTCTCGGAAACCTGTTTCGCACTTTTTCCATGGAAGGAGTAGCTCCAATGGGTGAGGGTTTAAACTACATTATATCGCCTTAATTTTACGACCCTCCCGTTTCTGACAGTAATCCTGGTAGCCCGGTTAAATCCGCAACCACAGTGGGCATTCAACGGGAACAGACGGATACGTAAATTTGTCTTGTTTTCTTTCACATAATAACTATTCTTGCCCTATTATGAATGGTGGTCACGAAATCAAAGAAATTGGGCTAAAGCAGGCAGCAGCCGCTGCCTGGCCTATATGTCTGGGCTATTTTCCTATCGGGCTGGCGCTGGGCGTGCTGGCCCAAAAGGCCGGATTGCCCTGGTGGGCGGTGGTGATGATGTCAGTGCTGGTATTTGCCGGCAGCGCGCAGTTCATCTGCGTAGCAATGCTGACGGCTAAGGCGTCCATTCCGGCAATCATTCTTACCACTTTTATCGTTAATCTGCGCCATGCTTTGATGAGTTCGGCACTGGCTGTCTACCTGCCTGGCATCAGCCGCCGATTTCTTGCACTCTTCTCCTACGGCATTACTGATGAAAGTTTTGCCGTCAACATGACCCGTTTTCGCGAAGGAACCTGGTCACGCTGGAAAGCCTTGTTGGTGAATCACCTGGCGAATGCTGCCTGGATAATAGCGACAACTACCGGCGCCCTGGTAGGCCAGTTTGTCCCCCGGGGGGCCTTCGGCATTGACTACGCTCTGAACGCTATGTTTATCTGCCTGCTGGTTTTTCAACTGCGGGGACGGATTTATCTCCTGACCAGCCTGCTGGCCGCGACAATTTCTGTCGCCTGGTACTTACTGATCCCCGGTGACTCTTATGTCGTCGGTGCATCCGTCATTGCGGCCACCCTTGGATATGTCCTGCAACGGCGTCACCGCAAAGGGAAATGACTTTTTTCGACTATCTTTTTCTGTTTACAGGCATGGGGTTAGTAACGTATCTGCCACGTGCCCTGCCACTGGTTTATCTCGCGCATAAGAAGTTACCTCAATGGCTGATCGACTGGCTGAATCTGGTGCCGGTAGCGATCCTCAGCGCCCTGCTGGCTCCGGCCCTGTTTATCGATTCTGCACAGCGAAGTTTCAGTATCGGGAAACTGGAACTGCTGGTGGCGATTCCGACACTGCTTTTTGCGTTGAAAACCCGGAGTCTCGGTGGTACGGTGCTGGTGGGGATGGTTCTCTACTGGCTGGCTGGATTTATCTTTAGTAGATAAAATAGAAAATAAAGAGACTGACTGGATAACAAGTTCATTTTCTGCGTATCAGAGCGCGGAATTCCCCTGGAAACTTCGTAAACTTCCGCGAGTCGCTAAAACGGCGTATTCTTACGGTGGGTTCAACTGGTCGTTGCATCATCTAGTACCAACTACTGGTTTCTCGGGGATTCACAACTACCAGGATGAAATGTTGAGTACCGGAGCGGGCCCCGGCTCAAAATCACCTGTACGTACACGGATCAATAGTTGCCTGTTGCTTCAACCAGTTCACAAAAATTTTCACGGATGGTTTCAGGGGGCCGGGGCTTGTCTCAATATAGTAGGTTCCGCATGCAGGTTCTGAAAACAATACCTTCATTTCTCCAGATTGTATCTCTTCCTCAAAAAAGGCCCGTGCGGTATAGGTGATTCCGTCGCCGCGTCGTACTGCCTGCATGATCAGGTTCCCCGGCATCTGTGTAATCATTAATGGTCGTTCTGGTTTGACGCCCCGGCAGCTGAACCAGTCAGCAACTTCATTCGTGCCTAATTCCTGTAGCCACGGCATTCCGGTAAGCGTTGCCGGGTCGTTGATTTCCCGTTCTCCAATTAGTGACGACGACGCAATTACGATCATGTCACTAATCAATACCGGCATAACGGGAATATCCAGCTTATGTTTGTCGGTGTAGCGTATCGCTATTTCAATTCCTCCCGCCTTCAATTCCACCACCCTCGGTGTCGGGTTCAGCAACAGCGGAATGTCTGGATACCTGTTTTGAAAATCCTGTATCCGCGGCATCAACCATTCAGTGGCAAACGCCGGTGATATCGATAGTTGAACCGGTTGAGTTGCATTGGATTCCAGTAGTTTATCTACGCCTCGCTGAATTGCTGCAAAGCCGGAATCAAGATCGTAGGCCAATGCCAGGCCTTCCGCTGTAAGCCGGATACCACGCCCTTCCCGAACGACAAGAGCAGTGCTTAATCGTTCTTCCAGCGCCCGCACCTGCTGGCTAACAGCGGCATGGGTGACATTCAGCAACGCACCCGCGCGCATGTAACTACCCGCTTCTGCTACCGCCGCAAAGGCTCTAAGACTATTAAGTGAGGGCAGGTCGGACAGTGACATATGAAAGAATATCTTACATTAAACAAATAATTATGACTCGTATTAAGCTGGATATTATGCCAGTATGTCACTAATGACGTAGGAATCATTATTAGGCGCATCATAGTTTTTGTAATAATTTCTATTGTGAGGCCTCAGCGTAACTCAGTGGCGAAAGAAAAATGAAGTGAAATTTTCTTGATTAAGGCGTGATTCGCAGTGAATAGCGAGCTATTCGCAAGACTTGCAACGCAGAGCAAGGGTATTTTAGTCATTTTTACTCGTCATCTGGGTTATGCTGAGGTCTCATTGTATAGAATCATTTTAAGAAAATCGCCATGGGCCATAACAGCTATCCTTAAGAGACAAAAAATATGAAAGATAAATCAGAATCACATGAGGGCGGCTGCCTCTGCGGCGCAATTCGATACACCCTTCACGGTGAGCCGACATACTCGGGGCACTGCCATTGCCGGTCCTGCCAAAAAGCAATTGGAGCCGGTTTCGTTACCTGGGCGGGTATCAAGCCGGAAAACTTCGAGATGACACAGGGTGAGATTACGATTTGCGAGACATCACCTGGTGTTCGGCGCGGCTTCTGCGGACGATGTGGTTCTTCACTTACTTATGCCGGTGACGACTGGACAGATATTGCGGTCACCGCCGCCACCTTAGATGATCCTGGAGTCGCTAGACCGACATCCAATGTATACCTCGATCATCAACAATCCTGGGTGATAATCGATGATGGCCTTAGAAAATACGAGAAATTACCCTGATTTTTTAAAACAACCTGTAACTGGAGAAACTCATGACATCGAAATACTCGTATGCCTGTAAGGATTACCCCGGGATGGAAGCTTGTCCCGGGTACCTGGTAGCAGAAACAGAAGATGAGGTTTGTAAACTGATAGAATTACACGCTTCGGTTGCCCATAACGAAGACCCGGGTGAATATAGCGACGAAGATTGGAAATATCTGAAGGCCCTCATAAAAAATGAGTAGCCAGCGGTATTTTTACCATGTCTGAATTTGGCGGTAAAACTGTGCTGGTCACTGGTGCAGGCAGAGGTATAGGCCGCCAAATTGCACTCGATTTCGGGGCCGAGGGAGCGAATGTTTGCCTTAATTATGCACATTCCGCGACACAGGCAGAGAAAACTGCGTCGGAAATCCAATCCTTAGGTGGCAAAGCAATAGCCTGTAAGGCCGACATTTCAGATTCCGCTCAGGTTAAGGCTATGGTAAACGCAACATTAGATGCGTTTGCAAGTATTGATATACTGATAAACAACGCAGGCCTCAGTATCGACGGGCCTTTCCTGGACATGAAAGAGTCTGACTGGGATCGTGTATATGAAGTTAACCTCAAGGGTCCTTTCCTGGTATCACAAGCGGTGGCCCGTTGCATGACGCAAAGGGATGGTGGCGTCATAATCAACATCTCGGCAACCACAACGACTTACGGGCGAGCTAACGCTGCAAACTACTGCTCGACCAAAGCCGGGCTCAACATGTTAACCAAATGTATGGCACTCGAGCTTGGCCCAGGTATTCGTGTCAACGGTCTCGGCCTCGGTTTTGTTGATTCACCGCTGGTACGAGAACTTTATTCGAAAGAACATCTGGCCAAAGTGATCGAAGACACACCGCTAAAGCGCATGACCACGATCGAAGAAACAGCGTCATTCATCAAGCTCCTGGCATCAAAATCAGCTTCGTTCGTAACAGGCCAGACCATTATGTTCGATGGGGGACGCAACATGCGTTAAACGACGGCTTGATGTCGTGATTGAACCCCATAGCGAAAGAAAGTAGTCATTGTTATTATCAGCAAATAACCGTACTGGGTGGTGGGTTCATCCGATGGATACAATACATTGTAGCCGTATAGAATTATTTGAAGATACTCCGCTTTTATGACTGTTCAACACTGTGTTGAATAATTGTGTGTATGCTCCCGATTGACAGTTCATTTACTCTCGCTCCAAACACTGATCGCATGGTATATCATAGAGATGACAAAACTCGGCGAGTAATGTCCTGGCGTTCCTCCCGGTTCTGATGCCGGTAGCAGCGAAATGTGAAACAGAAAATCAGGAGAATGGGATGAGTTATCCAGAAGTCATGAGTGGCGTTCAACTCACTCGACACGGTGGACCAGAGGCACTTGTCTGGAATGAAGCGATACCTGTTCGTGCACCGGAATCAGACGAGGTAGTGGTTCGTGTCAAAGCATCAGGTGTCAACAATACAGATATTAATACGCGTATCGGCTGGTACTCGACTGACGTTAAAGATAGCACTGAGGAAGTTAAGCTGGACGCTAATATTGAAGATGGCGGATGGGCCGGTGCACTTCCTTTTCCCCTCATCCAGGGTGGTGACCTCTGCGGCGACATTGTATCCGTAGGGGATGATGTTACAGGGTTTGAGATCGGCATGCGTGTAACCTGTCCGACTAACCAGCCGGTTCCAACGCAGAACGAACCTACAAAATTTGTGGCAATCGGGTCTGAGTTTGACGGCGCTTTTGCGCAGTATTGCACGTTGCCGGCAGACCGTCTTTTTGATGTCAGTAATTCTCCACTGAGTGATGTTGAGATCGCAGCACTTCCATGTGCATTCGGTACAGCGTGGAATTTGTTGTCCCGTTCAAATGTATCCGACGGTGATAAAGTACTGATTACAGGTGCATCCGGTGGCGTAGGGCTTGCTGCTGTTCAACTGGCCAAATTGCGCGGAGCACAGGTAACGGGGATTGCTAGTCCTGCTAAACAGGACGTGGTACGTTTGTCTGGCGCTGAGACGATTATTAACCGCGGCGAAACCCCTGAACCACAAGCCTATACTGTTGTGATAGATGTAGTGGGTGGAGACCACTGGATTCATTTTATCAATGCGCTAAAACCGGGTGGCAGGTATGCTGTATCCGGTGCGATCGCCGGCCCTGTAATTGAAGCTGATTTGCGCACCATTTACCTAAATGACATCACGATTTTCGGTTGTTCCTTTCAACCAGTGAAAGTATTCGCCGAACTGGTCGGCCTGATCAATGAAGGGCGTATTCAACCGTATATTTCTAAGACTTATCCTCTGCGCGAAATCGCAACAGCACAGGAGGATTTTCAATCTAAACGTTTCCCGGGAAAACTGGTATTGATACCACCTGAGTGAATCTGACCATATGACGGGCCTGGGTTGTGAGCAGAAGTTTGTTATTTCAGGGCAAAGCCAGTGTGTATGAAGCAGCCGTCCAAAATGACTGCTCATCGCCCTGTACAGCCCTCCACTAGAAATGAGCTTAATAGCCAAAAAGTACAGCGAGCTCGTCTGACCATTTAGAATATTCAAATAAGCAGCAATAAATAACCTGGTCCAGGTTTTCCGAGATACCACGGATTAGATTAGTCCGCATTCCTGATTGATTGGGCACTTTAGTAGCTCGAATTCTTCTGAAAACCCCTTGAGTTCGTGCGTGCCGAATGATTCAAAGCTGAACTTGCCCGAACCAGCCACGAGATCTGTTACCAGTTTGGACATTAGAATCTCGCCACCGCCCGCAAGCCCGAGAATTCGAGCAGCCACGTGAACTGCCAGGCCGGATATGTCATCTTTGCGTTGTTCAATCTCACCGGTATGCATTGCTGCACGAATGGATATTTCCAGGGTACTCATTTGCTCAACCAGGGCCTGGGCACACTGAATAGAACGCCCAGGTCCATCAAATATAGCGAGCAAGCCATCACCCGTTGATTTAACAAGTTTCCCCTGGAAACGTTCGACAAGGTCGTTAGCGATGTCATCGTGTTTATCGAGCAATTTCCGCCATTCTTCATCACCCATAGTGGCAAGCTGGCCGGTAGAATTGACTATGTCTGTAAACAGAACCGTTGCCAGGACGCGACTACTAACACTGTAACTTTGGGTCTCGTTAGCACAGGCTTTTTTGATTTCTTCAATCACCAAACTGAAGTCACCTGCCCAGACAATGTGGTCATCGCCTTCAATAGTTACCAGATGCGCATGCTCGATATTTTCTGCCAAGTGCTGGCCCGCTCCATAGGGAACCTGGCGATCACCTCTAGCATGAAATATTACGGTAGGCGCCTTTACCAGGTCGAGTGCTGCGCGCACATCCGCCTGAATATTCAGAACGAAAAACTGTTTCATCCCGGTTGGTGTACACGACAGGCGTTCAGCCTGACCAAATGCTTCGCGCATGCCGAGTGTTTTTAAAAGACTCGGCGCAACAAAATCAAGCGCGATACCTTTGCCCCAGTTACTTCTCCACAGCTCCACTTTGGCCAGCCTTTCTTCCAGGCTATGACGAAATGGATAATCGTCCGTACCATGACCCATCGCGTATCCGCCGCATATAAATAAATGCGATACTTTCTCAGGATACGTGGCCGCAAACAAAAGACTCAACGAACCGCCTTCCGAAATGGTCACGAATGCGGCGCGTTCGCTACCAGTGGCTTCCATCACGGTTGTGATGTCATCCATGCGCTCTTCCATGGAAGGTGCGCCGGGTATCCGTTCCGAAAGGCCCTGTCCACGTTTATCGAATGTAATTACCCTGCCAAGAGAAGAAATCTCTCGTAGGAAATCTGTATATCCGTGGAGATTGTGAAAATACTCGACATGGGAAATCACCCCCGGTACTACAACAAAATCCATAGGGCCCTTTCCCATTACCTGATAGGCAATACTTAAATCGCCAACGGTTGCATACTGAGTTTCTGGAAGCTCACTGGTCACGGTTATTTATATTAGAATCCGGTGTTAAATATTATTACCTCTAATTCTATGTGGTTGCAGCTAAACAGACCCGCACCCAATGGGTGAAGCAACCAGGATTCATAATGATACTACCATACCAGTTCGAGACCACGAATGACCTTTTAGCGTCACGCGCAGGTTTGCTGTCTATTGCAGAACTGATGAACTCCCTGGGACTGTCTGATCATATAGATTCTTGCTTTCCTCAACCCGGTAGCAATCGTATCTGACCCCATTGGTTTTGTTGAAACTATTGTTAAAAAAAATGCTCTTCAACTTCGTCCGTTCATGGTAAATTTATTCGCCTTGTGCAAAAAAGCAAGAAATAGTTGCGAGCCGGATATTTGACAAAACCAATTCAATTTCTATTATAAATGAACTGCCTGGTAAAATATCGAAGCAAGATTCTAAGAAAAACAAATCTTAATCTTCGAATACTCATGGATAACCCTGACGAGAATTCTGCTCATGAATTCAGGGTTGGGGTGAAGCGGCTTACGGCACTCTACTATTTTTTGCACGAGATTGAGCCTACGCTCAATGCAAAGAAAATTCTAAAACCTTACCGGGCACTGTTCAAATCTATTGGTCATATCCGGGACGGGCATATTGCCATAAATTTAGTACAAGATTTGAAAGAGGGTAATGAAGAGGATTCCCGGATTCTGCTTAGAGCTGCGGAATCCAGAGTGCGAAAAGATTTCCGGTTATTCCAAAAATATTTTCAATCGAGTGTTAGAGGCCCGGTCAGTATACCTACCATTACCTCCCTTGGTATTTCTGAAAGGGCCATCCTCCGGTACAAGCAAAATGTTCTGGATAGCCTTTTGTCTCAAATTACCGGCCATGAGGAGCGGATTAGTAGTGAGGCCTGGCATAAAAAGCGAATATTTCTTAAAAGGTATCATCACACTCTCGATGCTTTTCAGTTCTGCCCGGGGCATAAATCGGATGAAGAAGAACTAAAACAAATAAAAATTCTGGAGCAGTTACTGGGAGACTGGCACGACAGGGTCACAACAATACAGTTTTTGCAATCCTTCCAGGAGCTTGAACATCAGGCTGAGCACGTTATAGCTATATTGGAAAAACAGGACAGGGTGTTGCTAGGATCTGCAAAGATTTACTTAAACAAGTATTTAAAATGGCATGGAAACCGTTAAGACTTTGCGTAAATGCCAATTCTGGGCAAACTCCGGCTGATCAGGCACTGTTTTTAAATTGTCTGCTCAGTTTGACAGCGAGTATTTATCAGTCGTGCCCAAAGCGCAGCTTTGTGTTGCGACCTCAACCGGGCAATTTATTCTCCTGGAAATCGTCAGAAAATGTCCGGAGCATGCACTAAATAAGCTATTTTCAGAAAACGGCATCTTGTGAATTCAACTTGTTTGGTCCACATGATCTGAGGAGGAAAATAAACCCCACGATTAACTTCTCTGGTAGTGCGCCCTGCCGGGAATTACATTGCGAATACCACCACTCGGGCTCTCTACATCTCCACTGTAACGTGGCAAAAGAATGACGTGCAGGTGGTCTATGCTTCTTCCGGCTTCTCTTCCATCGTTGTTGCCGATCGTGTATGCATCAGGCCTGTTGTCCAGGAAAGGCAATTGTAAAACCGTTTCAATTGAGTCCTTCGGGCGATCTTGCTGGGCAGGTCTGCTGAGCATTTCCTGATAAAGCGCTCTCATATCCGTTGTTTCAATTACGCGCTTGACACCGCTGATCGCATCAAAATAGTCCGCGTGCTCTGTTTCATTCAGATTGAAAATTGATGCGACATGCCTTCTTGGAATAATCAGGGCATGCCCGGGATTGACCGGGTTGGTATCGAAAATGCCAGTGAATGATCTGTTTTCAAAAACAAAAGGGTCGCCTTCGCCATTTATAACCTTGCAAAAATAACAGTTTTGTTTGGGTAGGATTTTGCTCATGAAATGATCTGTGTGTTATGAACCTGGAATTAGTGGGGACTGCATCCATTATCGAAGTAAAACCCATGTGCGCCAGGAAACGTCTTATATCGGGAAAACAATGGGGCAAACTGAGCCCTGTTTGCAGCAAAAACCGAAAAATAGCTAGAGCGCTGCTAACAACAACTATGGCTTGCAAAAGGAGCTGCCAATTCTGCCTTTGGCGGTTTTTGGTCAGGTTCAATTTCTTCTATGAACAGTAGTCCCAGGCATAATAGCCCCCAGCACCATCCCCGATATTATACTTGCAATGCGAAAGTCATTATGCTATCCATTTGGGGCTATTCAGGCAAACCATATCAGGATAAATTGGAAATAGGGGTAGTTATATGAAAATCACATGCAATAAAAATAGTGAACTCCCCTTTAAGTGCCGCTGGGTATGTGTGTCCCTGATTGGCGGGTCGATAATACTGGCATTTGTTTTTTACCTCTTTCATGCGGGATATATAACCATCGATACCGCCATATGGGTATCTATGGGCGTTTTCATAATGATCGCCATCTATGAGTCTTTTTTATTTTTTTCACTCACAAAATTCATGGGCAACAAAGTTAATAAGAATTCAGAATAATAGTAGCCCCTTTAATTAGCTCGAAAAAAACACCAAACCCTAAGTTAAGATTAAAGGGGCACGACTGGTTCCTGTACAGTTATTCGTATACATTCGGAATGATGGTTAAAATGGAGCGATGAATTTACTGGATCAGCTTTCTCTCAATCAAATCACACAATGTTTGCAGAAAAAATGCGAACAGACATACGATGTGCCATACCAGTGGCCTGAAGCAGAATGCAGGCAGGCGGGGGTATTGATCCCCTTTATTCGCAAAGACAATCAGTGGCATATCCTTTATATACGACGAGCCATATTAGAGGGAGATCATCACAGCGGGCAGGTCGCTTTCGCCGGCG
>JAAELZ010000080.1 GCA_024226105.1 Pseudomonadota bacterium
CGATATTACGCTGGCCCAGTTAGCGACAGTGCAACCGGGCTGGGAAAAACCCCAGCACTACGTGTTGTGGGAAGGGCGGCCGGCGGTGATGCTGGCAGTGACCAAGCAGGGTTCGGCTAATACGCTGGATTTGGTTGAACGTATTAAAGTCTATATCGAAAGTACGCGGGCGACGCGAGCCGTCTCGGGCGTTACATTGCATCTGGCTGATGATCAGACTGAGATTACACGAAACGCGCTCAACGTGATGCAGACGAATGCGGCGATCGGTTTGTTGATGGTGTTGCTGGTGGCCTGGTTGTTCCTTGGGTTCCGGGTTGCTTTTTTAACCGCGATCGCGATTCCTTTTACACTGGCAGGTACGTTCTGGATACTTCAGTCCACCGGTGAGACTCTCAACGTGATGGTATTGCTCGGAGTAGTGATTAGCCTGGGGATGCTGGTTGACGATGCAGTGGTGGTGGTGGAAAGTATTTACTATCGCCTGCAGCGGCGAGAGCAGCCCCTGGATGCCGTGGTCGACGGCTTCAAAGAGGTAGCGGCCCCGGTGACGACCGCGGTGTTTACTACCATTGCCGCTTTTTTACCGTTAATGCTGTTGCCGGGTATTATCGGTAAATTTATGCGTCTGGTGCCATTCGTGGTAACCGTGGCGTTGTTGATCAGCCTGGTTGAAGCATTCTGGATATTGCCCAGCCATATTCTCAATGCAAAACTTAACTTTAGTAAACCCGGGCGGTCGCAGCGCTGGCGCAGGGTATTTTTACGTAGATTGAGAAGGGGTTATACGCGGATATTGATCAAGGTGATGCGGGTGCCTGCACTGATAATAATTCTTGCAGTGGTGCTGTTTGGTGCGACGTTGTTTTCGGCCTTTGCCGGGCAAATAAATCCGGCGTTAATGCAGGATCCTGTCAAAGCCAGGTGGCTGGTGAAAACAGATTTCTTTGCTTCCGACCCGCTGCGCCTGTTTTATATTACGGTTGAGATGGAAAATGGCACACCGCTAGAGGTTTCGCTGGACAAAATTCGCCAGGTACAGGCCATTGTGCACCAACGGGTCGAAAAAGAACAACTGCGAAGCGTGGTGGCCTATGCCGGGCAGGCTTTCACCGAGACAGCACCGCTACAGGGGGCACATTATGGACAGCTTTTAGTGTCTCTGCCGCCCTCTTCCGAAGGATTGTTGACCGTCGACGAGGTGATCGCACGGTTACGTGTGCCGCTGGAAACGATTGCCGGCCCCAAGAAACTGTATTTTATACGCCTTGCTGGTGGCCCACCGACGGCCAAGGCGATCAGTGTGAAGGTGCGGGGGGACGATATTGAGATTATACGCGCTGGCGTGGCGTCGATAAAAACCATGCTGAATAATGCCGGCTGGGCGGAAGATATTGCCGACGATGACAGCCCCGGACTGAAGGAAATGGCGTTGACCATTAACCAGGATGCAATGCAACGCTCGGGTGTAAACCTGGCCGAAGTGTTGCGTAGCCTGCGCCTGCTGGTTGATGGGGAAGTGGTTGCAGAGGTGCGTGAGCAGGGGGAAACCGTACAGGTGCGTGTCAAAGCTATGGATATGCCGGTGTCGTCGATTGAGCGCCTGCTGGATTTTGAGCTGAGTGGAAGGGACGGCGTAAAACTGGCCTTGTCGGATGTGCTCAATAGCCGTCTGCAACAGGGTTTTGGCAGCATAAAACACTACAATTTCAGGCGTACCATTACGGTTGAGGCAGATATTGATAAAAATCAGATTGATGTGCCACAGGCTAATCAATTCATTATGGATGAATGGGACAAAATTGCCTACCAGTTCCCGGAATTGAGCCTTGATTTCACCGGTCAACTCGATGATCTTAATGAAAGCCTGGATTCAATCACCAAGCTCATGCTATTCGGGCTGCTGTTGATGTACGCCATTCTCGGCACCCAGTTTAAGAGTTACTTCGAGCCGATGATGATCCTGATGACCGTGCCCATGGCATTTACCGGTGTGGTAGTGGGTTTGCTGGTTACGCAAAACCCCCTCAGTTTATTTACGCTTTATGGTGTGGTTGCCCTGGCGGGCATTGCTGTAAATGCCGCGATCGTATTGATTTCAGCGGCTAACAGCCGCCTGGAATCGGGCATGAACGTGGTTCACGCGGCGGTATTCGCCGCACGACGTCGCGTAGTTCCGATTCTAATCACCTCGCTAACCACCGTGGCCGGCTTATTCTCACTGGCGCTGGGCCTGGGCGGAAAATCACTGCTCTGGGGGCCGGTTGCGACCGCCATAGTCTGGGGCCTGGCGGTATCGACCGTACTGACCTTGCTGGTGGTGCCGACGGTATATCGTATCTTTATGGGAAGAGGGCATAAAGCAAGGAAAAAAGTGGGGTCAGATCAGACATCTCCAAATTAGTAGTGATAAATAAATCAAAACAAATCTGGAACGAGTACGGTACCC
>JAAELZ010000081.1 GCA_024226105.1 Pseudomonadota bacterium
AGGGCGTGGCAAGGCCTGTACCATTTCACGTTTACCCGCCTCATCTTCATTCTGGATACGCGTCCACCAGGCGGGAACCTCCTCGTCAATTTCCCCGATTGCCTCACGCAGCAGCAAAAAGTCATAGGCCGCACGAAAGCGCCTGTTCTCCAGCAGGCCATCGATAGATTTTACGCGGCGTTGTTCCAGGTGCCATTGCATATCCCATATTTCGATAATCACCGTGGAAACGCGCCTGGGAATGGCAATGACCGGATACTGTTTGCGAAATACGGTTTCAGCAGCGTTGTAAACACCTTCCCGCCCGCTCGCCAGTTTTGGATTGTTGCTACGTTCATCCTGATAGACGTGCCATAAAATCACTGCGAAGAAAAACGCCGGGATAACCGGTTTACCCTGGCTTACGCGTCGATCCGTATTTTCCAAAGCACGCAAAATAAAATCTTCAACCATTTCATTTTGCTCGATTTTGTCTTCAGTAAGCGGAAACAAAATCGGTAAAAAACCGTGTTCACACAAGGTATGCCAGCTCTCAACCGCATGGGCATGATGGAACAATTTAAAGATTTCATCAAAAAGGCGTGCGTTCGAAACCTCTTTAAAATGATGTTTGTGCTTTTCGATTAATTCGTCAAGGTTTTCCGGAATATCAAAACCCAGTTTCGCTTTAAAGCGCAACGCCCGCAGCATTCTAACCGGGTCTTCCGCGAAACGTTTATCCGGATCGCCAATCAATTCCAGGTGCTGGTTTTGCATGTCCTCAACGCCGCCCTGAAAATCGATCACCTCTTTGGATATCGGATCCAG
>JAAELZ010000082.1 GCA_024226105.1 Pseudomonadota bacterium
CATATTCATGGTTCGTGACACCTCGTATATGTTCGTAACCGGGCCAAGCGTGGTTAAAACCGTTACCCACGAAGTCGTCACCGCCGAGGAACTCGGTGGAGCCCACACTCATGCTAGCAAATCCGGCGTCAGTGATGGCAGTTTTGAAAATGATATCGAAATCCTCATGATGTCCAGAACCCTGATTGACATGCTGCCGTCAAACAATACCTCAGGTGCACCTTCCCGACCATTCGATGATCCGGCCGACCGGACCGATTATTCGCTCGACACCCTGATCCCGGAAAACCCGAATGTGCCCTACGACATGCACGAAGTGATCAACAAGATTGTCGATGAACAGCACTTTTTCGAAATCAAACCCGACTATGCGAAAAACATCATAATTGGACTTGGCCGCATCGAAGGTGAAGTGGTCGGCATTGTTGCCAACCAGCCCGAGATACTGGCGGGTTGTCTGGATATCAATGCGTCGGTCAAAGCCGCACGCTTCATTCGATTTTGTGATGCCTTCAGTATACCCATCCTGACCTTCGTTGACGTTCCGGGGTTTATGCCCGGAACCGATCAGGAGTTCGGAGGCATCATTAAACATGGCGCCAAACTGCTCTATGCCTATGCTGAATGCACGGTGCCCAAAGTAACCGTTATCACGCGCAAAGCCTACGGTGGTGCCTACGATGTCATGGCCTCCAAACACTTGCGCGGCGATGTCAATTTCAGCTGGCCAAGCGCAGAGATTGCGGTGATGGGCCCAAAGGGTGCGGTTGAGATCATTTTCAGGGAAGAAGCCAAAGACCCAACGCAACTCGAAGCGCGTACCGAAGAGTATCGGCAAAAGTTTGCCAATCCCTTTATCGCAGGCAGCCGTGGTTATATTGACGATGTCATTTTTCCACACTCTACGCGTCATCGCGTTGCGCGTTCCCTCAACATGCTTAAAACCAAAAAACTTGAAAACCCGTGGCGCAAGCACGGCAACGTACCCCTGTAGAATAGAAAATACCCAAGCCCATGCCACTTTTTAACAAAATCCTCATCGCCAATCGCGGTGAAATTGCCTGTCGCGCGATGCGCTCTGCCAAAACCCTCGGTATCCAGACCGTTGCCGTATATTCGCAGGCCGATAGCCGCGCCAAACACGTCCGTGAAGCAGATGAAGCGGTGTTGCTTGGCGGTAATGCACCCGCCGACAGCTATCTGAACAGCGACAAGATAATTGAAGCGTGCAAAAAGACCGGGGCGGATGCGGTTTACCCGGGTTATGGCTTTTTATCTGAAAATGCCAGTTTTGCCAATGCACTAAACGAGGCCGGCATAACCTTCATAGGCCCGAATGTGCCCGCCATCGAAGCGATGGGGGATAAAATTACCTCCAAGAATATTGCCGAGCAGGCCGGTGTCAACGTCATTCCGGGGCATACCGATGTGCTGGAAGATGCCGATGAAGCGGTAAAAATAGCCAATCAGATTGGTTATCCCGTGATGCTCAAAGCCACGGCGGGTGG
>JAAELZ010000083.1 GCA_024226105.1 Pseudomonadota bacterium
CGCTGCTGTCGAAGCGGAAAAAATAATTGATTTGCAGGTAGTGCGTTTTATGCGCTGGATGCGTTCACTGGATTCTGTTCCAACCATCAGGAATCTGCGTGAGCAAACTAGCCTGACACAAAAACAGGAACTTGAAAAAGCACACAAAAGACTCCAGGCGGGCGATGATCCTGACATGGTTCTGGAAATGCTAGCCCACAATCTAACTAAAAAATACCTGCACGAGCCCAGCCATCGATTACGACTGGCTGAAATGGAAGGCAACGTTTCGCTTATTTCCGCCGCTAAAAAACTATTTGATCTAAAATAGCAAAACACATTACTGTCAATCGGTCAGGCCATCGATTGTGAGGTGGTGGTCTCTGTGTTTCATATGCAACCCCTAACCCCATTCATCATAGCCTGAAATAATGAACCCTAACCTCGTTGAGAAACTCGACCAGTTAAGTGACCGGCATGAAGAAATTCATGCACTGCTCTCTGATCCCGATACGATTTCTGACCAGAATTACTTTCGCAAACTTTCGATCGAGCTATCCGATATCGACCCGGTTATCGAAAATTTCCAGCAATACAAATCGCTGGAAAATGAAATAGAAGAAACCCGCCTGATGGCCGATGATGAGGATAAGGAAATCTCACAGATGGCCAAAGAGGAGTTGCCCGGGCTCGAAGCACGACTCCAGAAGCTGGCCAGTACGCTGCAAGTTTTGCTCATCCCGAAAGACCCGAATGACAATAAAAACGTGTTTCTGGAAATTCGTGCCGGTACGGGCGGAGACGAAGCATCCATTTTCTCCGGCGATTTATTCAAAATGTACAACTATTTCGCTGACAGACAGCGCTGGAAAGTTGAAATTATGAGTAAAAACGAAGGCGAGCACGGTGGTTTTAAAGAGATTATCGCCAAAGTCGAAGGCCAGGGCGTGTATTCCAAACTCAAATTCGAATCAGGGGCGCATCGCGTACAACGCGTACCTGAAACAGAATCACAGGGCCGCATTCATACTTCGGCGTGCACGGTCGTGGTAATGCCCGAAGCCGATGATGTGGATGAAGTGGATATCAACCCGGCAGATTTACGCGTGGATACCTTTCGCGCCTCGGGCTCGGGAGGACAACACGTCAACAAAACCGATTCGGCAATTCGCCTCACGCACCTTCCAACCGGTATGGTTGTGGAATGCCAGGACGATCGCTCGCAGCATAAAAATCGTGCGCGTGCTATGTCTGTGCTCAAATCACGCCTGTATGAAGCCGAGCTTCAGAAGCAACAAAGCGAGCAGGCTTTAACCCGTAAATCCCTGGTCGGAACGGGTGATCGCTCCGACCGGATCCGCACCTATAACTACCCCCAGGGTCGAGTAACGGATCATCGCATCAACCTTACGCTGTACAAGCTTGATGATGTCATGAGCGGCGCTCTGGAGCAGGTTATCGATCCACTGGTCGCGGAACACCAGGCGGATGAGCTGGCTCACCTGGCTAATTAAACCTGAACCCTTGCCCCCCGCCAATCTCTCAGAGCAGTTAAAACACTGGTCAAGTCTGCTCGAACCCTCCAGCGAAAGCCCGCGACTGGATGCTGAAATTTTACTCAAACATGTCTCCGGGCTCAGCGATACGCAGCTGATTGTTTTCGACAAAGAGCCCCTCGAGAAGGGCATCATAAAACGTGTAGATGATCTGGTTGCGGCGCGCAGTCACGGTTCACCAATTGCTTATTTAACGGGCTGGCGTGAGTTTTATAGCCTGAACCTGAAAATCAACCAACACGTGCTGATTCCTCGCCCGGAGACTGAACTACTGGTTGATACTGCATTAAGTCTGATTCAATCCATGACATCGCCGCGTATACTGGATATGGGAACCGGCAGTGGAGCGATTGCACTGGCGATCGCCAGCAACGCAATCCATGCCGAATTACTTGCTACAGATGTTAACGAAAAAGCACTGGAGCTGGCGGCTGAAAATGCCCGCTTGCATCACATCGAGTCAATAAAATTCCTCAACAGTAGCTGGTACTCAGGCCTGGCGGAAGAACGTTTTGATTTAATCGTCTCCAATCCGCCCTATATCGATCCCGAAGACCCCCACCTTTCACAGGGAGATGTACGATTTGAACCAAAACAAGCACTGATCGCAGCAGACCGGGGACGGGCAGATATTATCGAAATCACTGGACACGCCACTGACCACCTGAAACCCGGCGGCTGGATAGCGCTGGAACATGGCTATGATCAGGGCGAATTTACGCGTGCCTTATTGAAGTCCCGGGGCTTTAGCGGCCTAAAAACACTGAAAGATCTGAACCGGCATGAGCGGGTAACAATGGGGTGTTACCCGCAACGCTAAAAACAGATCAGGCGGAACCAAAGTCCTGCTTTCTGATTGAGGCAAATATCAAGCACGACAACAATCCTCCCCCTTTGACAAAGGGGGATAGAGGGGGATTTTTCGAAGGTGAATGCCATCCAAATACATTAGCATCCTCGGAAATCCTGCAAATCTCCCCTAACCCCTCTTTGTCAAAGAGGGGAACTTAGGAAACGGGGCTTCAGCCCGAACAGTTGCCCGCTATTCCTCTACTGTAGAATGCAAAAAAACACTCGAGAAATAGACCCACCCGGCCCAAATTTAAAATATTGATCATTCCCAACCCGCATTTTTTACTTTAGACTTATCCTGTTCTAGCCATACCTCCTCAAACTTAAACCACCTCAAAGACCATGCAATTCGTCGCCCTGATCGTCATTATTATTTGCCTGATTGCAATAGCCTATCGTGACTTGAAAACAGGCCTGTTAAGCCTCGCCGGTATTCTCGTCGCAGCCATACTGTTTTACTATTTCAGCCCCGCTGATACGCCCGGCAATAAAAGCAGGCACCTGCTCAGCGAGGTTGAGCTAATCGAGACAGGCATCCATCTCGGTTATGCTGATGGCTTCGTGCTCGATCTGCGGATTCGTAATAACAATCGAGAGTTGACCCTGCAGAATTTCACTGTGCAATCCAGCCTGTCCGACTGTAATGCGGACCGGTCACAATGCCTGATCATCGGCGAAGAAAAAAATGTAGTCAAACTTCGCGTCCCGCCCGGCCAGGCAAGAGATGCTCAAGTTAACCTGCGCACCAGGCAGCTAAACCCCATGCAGGGAGCCGCTGTCTGGAAGCACGATATTGTGGGTGTTAAATAGCCGGGGACTAAAGGGCACCTCTAACAATTCATGAATGAACATCTTAATCTGGCGCATCCGGATACATAGAGGTGCCCTTAAGACGTTCAGCGCAGGTAAACAACTTTATCCACATAATATTGCCATATTTCAGGCGATACTTTGACAGGCATTTACTGGTGTAATACAGGCCAGATACACAAAGAGGTAAACACATGGGGCACAAAGTTTTTATTCCGGTAAGCG
Organism: Pseudomonadota bacterium; assembly: GCA_024226105.1. Classification (GTDB taxonomy): domain Bacteria; phylum Pseudomonadota; class Gammaproteobacteria; order Arenicellales; family Poriferihabitantaceae; genus JAAELZ01. Next base: position 3,423 of record JAAELZ010000083.1, read on the forward strand.
ACGAGCTGGTATTCGATCGTCCAGAACTAATCAGTGCCCCCTTGCGCCCTTATAACGAAGATCTGGCGTGTTACCACTGGATGGACGTTCGCCTGAACCCGGATGACAATAACAAGATCGCAGAATCGTTCAGTCGCTTACGCGTTAGAAGTTCTAAAGAAGACTCATTCCCGCATACCGTCGCGGCCTGATCGTTCAGAAGCGCTCACAATAGCAAAATAAAAACGCGCTGATCACAGCGCGTTTTTTGATTCCCGGCGTTACCAGCCCTAGACATAATGTATTGATATTTCATGAATTGTCCGGACTGGTTCAAGCCGACTGCAAATTCGCAAAGGCCGCGACCAGCCATTTACTACCCACCTCTTCAAAATTGACCAGCACGCGTGCGTGCTCTCCCGCGCCCTCAACCGTCACCACCGTGCCTAGACCAAACTTCTGATGCTTAACCCGCCCGCCCAGGCTCAGGCCGTCGGGTGCAGAACCCGAATGCCCTGCGGCTGATGGCTGGCGGTAGCTGGGTGCGGAATGTAAACGGTAACTGCGCTCTTCGTGCAGCAGTGAGGGCGGGATTTCTGCCAGAAACCGCGAGGGCTGGGTGTACATTTCCCGACCATGCAGGCGACGAATCTCTGCGTACGAAATCACCAGCTTCTGCATCGCGCGTGTCATACCGACATAACACAATCGCCGCTCTTCCTCGAGTTTGCCCGGCTCGTCGATGGAGCGCTGATGCGGAAACAGCCCTTCCTCGAGCCCTGTTAAGAACACCAGCGGAAATTCTAGCCCCTTGGCAGAATGCAGGCTCATCAACTGCACGCATTCCTCCCATTCTGCAGCCTGGCCTTCACCCGCCTCAAGCGCCGCATGTGCGATAAAAGATGACAGAGGGTCCAGATCGTCTTCATCCTCTGTTTCATAGTTACGCGTAGCGTTGATAAGTTCTTCCAGGTTCTCAACCCGGGTTTCAGCGCGCTCACCCTTTTCTTTTTTATAGTGCTCAAGCAGGCCGGAGCGCGCCAGTACCGCATCCGCCTGCTCGTGTAACTCCAGGCCTTCGATTTCGCTTTGCATGGTGGCGATTAGATCAAGAAATCGAGATACCGCTGTCGCGGCACGTGCCGGCAGGCTTTGCGCAGAAATCAGGGTTCTCGCGGCAAGCCACAAAGATTGCTCCTGGGCGCGTGCCTGGGCACGAATCATTTCCAGAGTTTTATTACCAATACCCCGCGTAGGCTGGTTGATGATGCGTTCAAAGGCGGCATCAGAATTCAGGTTACTGATCAGACGCATATACGCCAAAGCATCCTTGATCTCGGCGCGTTCAAAGAAACGTAAGCCGCCGTACACCCGGTAGGGTATACCCGCCTGCATTAATTTTTCCTCAAACACGCGCGACTGGGCGTTAGAGCGATACAAAATCGCGATTGAATCCCGCGCATTGCCCGCTGCCAGCCAGTTCTCGATATGTTCTACCACGTAACGGGCTTCTTCAAGGTCGTTGCTCGCACCATACAGCACAATCGCCTCGCCCTCGTCGCCCTCGGTCCACAATTCCTTACCCATGCGATCGCTATTGTGCGCAATCACGGCATTCGCCGCTTTGAGTATGGTACTGGTTGAACGATAGTTCTGCTCCAGACGAATGAGCTTTGAACCTGCATAGTCACGCTCAAAATTCAGCAGGTTCTCAACTCGTGCACCCCGCCAACCGTATATAGACTGATCATCATCGCCCACCGCGAATAAATTCCGGCGCTCACCCGCGAGCAACTTCAACCATTGATATTGAATCGAATTAGTATCCTGGAATTCGTCCACCAGCACGTACTGATACCGCGCCTGATACTGAGCTCGTAACACTTCGTTATTTTTAAATAACTCCAGCGTACGCAGCAATAACTCGGCAAAATCGACCAGCCCGCTACGCGCACAGTATTTATCGTACTGTTCAAATACACGCTTCATGGTCTGGTGCTGAAAATCACCGTTTTCAGGCAAATCAGAGGCGCGCCGACCCTCCTCTTTGTGCGAATTAATCGCCCATTGCAGTTGTTTGGGCGGCCAGTAGGCTTCGTCCAGATCCATGTCTTTGAGCACCCGTCGAATCAGGCGATACTGGTCGTCGCTGTCAATGATTTCAAAAGTTTTGGGCAACCCGGCTTCATCGGCGTGGGCGCGCAAAATACGATGACAGAGGCCATGAAACGTACCCATCATCATCGCACCCAACGGCACGCCCAACAGGCGCTCGACCCGGTTACGCATTTCGCGCGCCGCCTTGTTGGTGAAAGTTACGGCCAGAATCGACAGTGGTGATATCTGGTAGCCTTCAACCAGCCAGGCGATGCGGTGCGTCAATACACGCGTCTTGCCGCTACCGGCTCCTGCAAGCACAATCATCGGCCCGGGGGGTGCCGCGACCGCCTCGCGTTGCGCGTCGTTTAAATCGTCAAATATGTGGGAGACATCCATGCAGGTATTATAAGGAAATCCAGCCCCGCAGATTGATACGAATACCTGATTTTGGGTCATTGCCCCATCACTTCGTTCCTCGCAATGGCCCAAAAAGTATAGTACTTTTGCTGAGCAATATTTTTCTCAACGGGCTTGCTATACACGGCTGGCTTGGCGAAACTACGCCGCTACTTATTTAAAGCTGTTATCTCATGCCTACAAATTCAGAACTCTTCGAGCAAGCCAGGTGTCACATCCCGGGCGGCGTCAACTCACCCGTACGCGCGTTCAAGTCTGTTGGTGGTGATCCGGTATTCATCAAGCGTGCTAAAGGTGCCTACATTTACGATGAAAATGATAAGCGCTACATCGACTACGTTGGCTCCTGGGGGCCGATGATACTCGGGCACGGTGACCAGGAAGTACTGGATGCGGTTTTGCAGGCGGCAAAGAATGGGCTGAGTTTTGGCGCACCTACGAAGGCTGAAACCGAAATGGCAGACTACGTCTGCGCGCGCCTTCCCTGGGTGGAAAAAGTACGCATGGTCAACTCCGGAACCGAGGCTACCATGAGCGCAATCCGCCTTGCCCGCGGTTATACGGGTCGTGACAAATTGATCAAATTTGAAGGCTGTTATCACGGCCATGCGGACAGCCTGCTGGTCAAGGCGGGTTCCGGTGCACTTACCTTTGGTGTCCCCACCTCTCCCGGTGTACCGGCAAGCGTTGCCGAACACACTTTAACTGCAACCTATAATGATCTACAAAGCGTACGCGAGCTACTGGAAGCAAACAACGGAGAAATTGCCTGCATTATTCTCGAACCCGTGGCGGGCAATATGAACTGTGTCCCTCCGGTCAGTGGATTTTTACAGGGGCTGCGCGATTTATGCGATCAACACGGAGCTCTTCTAATTATAGATGAAGTCATGACGGGCTTTCGAGTTGGGCCACAAGGTGCGCAGGGCCTTTATGGCATACAGGCTGATTTAACCTGTCTGGGTAAAATTATCGGGGGTGGTATGCCGGTGGGTGCTTTTGGCGGCAAGGCCGAAATAATGGACCATTTGTCGCCCGACGGGGGCGTTTACCAGGCCGGCACGCTGTCGGGCAACCCGGTGGCAATGGCAGCAGGCCTGAAAACCTTACAAAAAACCGAATCAGACGGCTTTTACGAAGAGTTGTCGGCCAAGGTACAGTTCCTGCTAAGTGGCCTGCAGCAGGCTGCAGATGAAACGGGTATCCCATTTACCAGCAACAATGTAGGCGGTATGTTCGGCCTGTTTTTTACCGACGCACCCGGAGTTGAAAATTTTCAGGACGTGATGGCCTGCAACAGCGAACGCTTTAATCGCTTTTTCCATGGCATGCTCGAAGCGGGTATCAATCTTGCCCCCTCTTCCTTTGAAGCCGGCTTTGTCTCGCAGGCTCATAGCGAAGCAGATTTGCAGGGAACCATCAATACCGCGAAAAAGGTAATGCAATCACTTTGATGTAGGCAAAAATTAGCTATGGTTACCTTGGTTGAGCCAGTGAGCTATAATCGCGCGCCTCTTAAAACCTGAACAGATAGCGTAGATCATGGCCCAGGATTCTTCAGCTGCTACAAGCAGACTGCCGGTGAAACAAATTGCTTCTCTGACAATTTTTATATTGCTGGGGCTTTTTCTGGCGCATACCGTTCCCACTATCGAAATCGCCTGGATGATGGCGGTGTTATTGTTGACAATCTATCTATTTGCTTTTGAAGTTGTTGAGGTCGATATTGCAGCCGTTTCAATCATGGTGTTGCTCGGGCTGTCAACCTTACTGGCACCCCTGATGGGCCTGAGTGAAGGCCTGGTAAACAATAATCAGCTGTTTGACGGTTTTTCCAGTAACGCCGTTATCTCCATCATGGCGGTAATGATCATTGGCGCCGGGCTGGATAAAACAGGCCTGATGACCAGGGTTGCCGGGATCATTCTAAACATTGGCGGCAGCTCCGAAAAACGGATCATTCCGATCATTTCCGGCACCGTTGGCATCATTTCATCATTTATGCAAAACGTCGGGGCTGCGGCTTTGTTCCTGCCTGTGGTTTCCCGTATATCGGCACGTTCAGGACTGCCCATGTCACGCCTGCTGATGCCCATGGGCTTTTGTGCCATCCTGGGTGGTACCGTCACCATGATCGGCAGTTCACCGCTGATCCTGCTCAATGATCTGATTCTAACCTCGAACAATACCCTGCCATCTGATCAGCAAATGAGCACCTTTGGCCTGTTTTCAGTTACCCCGATTGGCCTGGCCCTGCTCGCCACGGGTATCACTTATTTTGTGCTTGCCGGCCGCTTTGTTTTGCCCGGCGATACAAAACAGGGCGGCTCTACCGCCGCGAACACCATGAAGTATTTTCACGATGTTTATGGCATAGATTACGAGCTGTTCGAACTGGTTATTCCGGAAGACAGCGATATCGTCGGCAAACACCTGGATGACGTCGAGACAACTTATCGAATCCGCATCATTGCCTCCAAGTTGCTGGGACAGGAAACCCGCGTCGGCCCGGGTGCGCTGGACCGGGATACCGGTTTGCAATCTGGAATGGTGCTGGGGGTGGTGGCAGAACCGGCAGACCTTAATATATTTATCGACAAATACGGGCTCAAAAAGCGTGATGAACTACGTACCTTCGCCGATGCATTATCCGCCTCCAAAGCGGGTATCGCGGAAGTAGTTATCCCGCCCAGCTCAAAACTGATCGGGAAAAGTGCGCGCGATGTGTGGATGCGTAAAACTTACGGCATCGCAATGGTGAGTTTGCACCGCGACGGCGTCACCATGAATGAAGGTGATGATATTCGCAACATGCCGCTGCATTCGGGTGATACGCTGGTGGTACATACCGCATGGGATGCCCTGGCCCGTATCGAAAATGATCCGAATTTCGTTGTGGTTACAACCGAATACCCGCGTGAGGAACTGCGCCCGCATAAGGTCGGATGGGCAGCCTTGTTCTTTATCATCGCCATTGGCATGGTTTTATTTACCGATACCAAGCTTTCCGTCGCACTGCTCACCGGCGCCATCGGTATGGTTTTGTCCGGTGTTATCAATATTGATGAGGCTTATCGCGCAATTTCATGGAAAACCGTATTTTTGCTCGCCTCGTTGATTCCTTTGGGTATTGCGGTCGAACAAAGCGGCACCGCAAAATGGATTGCGGACCAGACACTGGCTGTAGTGGGTGATATGCCAATCTGGGTGATTCAGGGCGTAATCGCACTGCTCGCCACCTTCTTTACGCTGGTGATGTCGAACGTCGGTGCAACTGTATTGCTGGTGCCGCTGGCGGTGAATATCGCAATCGGCGTTGGTGCGAATCCGGCCGTATTTGCGTTGACCGTCGCCATCGCAACCTCCAATTCATTCCTCATTCCGACCCACCAGGTTAATGCACTGATCATGGGACCGGGTGGTTATCGGGTGCCCGACTACGTTCGTGCCGGCTCAATCATGACCATCTTATTCCTGGTAGTGATGATTGTTATGATGACCCTGCTCTTTTAGAGCTGGATTCTTATCACATGATTAAACGCGCATCGCTTATTCTGACAGCGCTGCTTGCAGCCTTTCCCGCCGTATTGTTTGCCTCTGAATCTGCCGCGCAACCCCTGGATCTGACCTATAGCAGTGTCGGCATCGCCTCCATCGTGATTTTCGTGCTGGCATATGCACTGGTGATGACCGAGGAATTCACCCACATGCGAAAATCCAAACCGGTGATTGTTGCCGCCGGCCTGATATGGGCGATTATAGGTGTTACCTACAGCCAGATAGGACAATCTCACATGGCAGAAGCCGCCGTACGCCACAATCTGGAAGAATACGCGGAGCTGATGTTGTTTCTGTTAGTGGCCATGACCTACATAAATTCAATGGAGGAACGCCGGGTATTCAGTGCTTTGCGCTCATGGTTAATCCGGAAGAAATTCAGCCTGCGCACTTTATTCTGGCTTACCGGTATTCTCGCCTTTTTCATTTCACCGATCGCAGATAACCTGACCACCGCACTTATTATGTGTGCCGTAGTGATGTCGGTCGGCGGAAGCAACACAAAGTTCGTCGCGGTTGCGTGTATCAATATCGTGGTCGCCGCCAATGCGGGTGGCGCTTTTAGCCCCTTTGGCGATATCACCACCCTCATGGTCTGGCAGAAAGGCACGGTCGAATTCACCCAGTTTTTTGCCCTGTTTATCCCCTCAGTGGTTAACTTTGTAGTGCCTGCTGCACTTATGAGCCTGTCTATTTCAAATGATATGCCGGAAGGAGATGCTGAAGTCATCAACCTTCTGCCCGGGGCAAAACGCGTTGTCGGGCTGTTTTTGCTGACGATTATCACCGCCGTTAGTTTCCATTCCCTGCTTGGCCTGCCTCCGGTACTCGGCATGATGACCGGCCTGGGCTATCTGCAACTTCTTGGCTATTACCTGAAAATAACTCATCTGCGAAACGTAGCTGACCGCAGTACAGTAGGTGATGTGGTGGCGTTCGATGTTTTCAGGAAAGTCGCGCGCGCAGAATGGGATACCCTGTTGTTCTTCTACGGCATAGTGCTAGCAGTCGGCGGCCTTGGTTTTCTGGGTTATCTTGCGATGGCTTCTGACCTTATGTATAACCAGTTGGGTCCCACCACAGCAAACGTGCTGGTCGGTATTTTATCGGCCATCGTAGACAATATCCCGGTCATGTTTGCAGTGTTGACGATGGAGCCGGCCATGGATCTCGAACAATGGTTGCTGGTCACCTTAACCGCCGGGGTCGGCGGTAGCATGCTGTCCATTGGTTCAGCCGCAGGTGTAGCATTGATGGGCCAGGCCAGGGGGGTGTACACTTTTAGTAGTCATCTCAAATGGACCCCCGTCATTGCGCTGGGGTATGCAGCGAGTATTCTGGTGCATATTTGGCTCAACTTCTAACGGTTTGTCACACAATTATACGTTCTGGTTGCAGGGCAGCTGGTGAAGCTAAAGATGATCCTCTTCGCCCATCAACCAGTAACGCTTATAAACTGCCCGCCACGGTGTCGCATACACCCCCTGCTGATCAATATCGATCTTGATCCAGCCACTACCGGCTGTGTTCAGTAAGCGGATATTTCGCACATCATAGCGATCAACCACCTGTTGATGAGGGTGCTTGAATCGATTCAGATATCCCGAAGAAACAACCGCCAGCACCGGGTCTACAGCCTGTATAAATGTTTCAGTAGAGGAAGTCTTACTACCATGATGCGGCACCAGAAGTACATCAACCCCATGCAAAGTAAGTTCGGTATTCTGTATAAGCTTTTGTTCCGTTTCTCGCTCAATATCTCCCGTCAACAGTGCACTACCAAACCGGCCTTCTACCTTAAGCACACAGGAATCATTATTGTCCGCGCCCTTGTTACCGGGTGCGGGATGAAGAAAACGAAAGTGTACCCCGTCCCACTGCCAGCTGATACCCGCCTCACAAGGTTCTGAGTCGGAATAAAACCCCGCACTTGAATACCGCCGCGCCAACGGGTGGTTTGCCAACACAGAACCCATGCCACCCACATGGTCAAGATTATCGTGGCTGGCAATCACCACATCCAGTTCAGTGACTCGCAGCTGGCGTAAAAAAGGTATGACAACCGCGCTGCCTACGTCAAAACCTGAAGGATATTTTGCCCCTGCATCGTATAATAATGCATGCCCTTGCGTCTCAACCACCACCGACAATCCCTGACCGACATCCAGCACGTGTAACCTGACGGCACCCTCCTTCCATACCGGAGCCGGAACCACAAACAAAGACAGGAAACTCAAAAATCCGAAGTACCGCGCCCTGCCGATGTAGGGATTTAGCAAAACCATGGCTCCCGAAGCGCAAAGCAGAACCACCCACCACACGGGCGAGCTCGAAACCCAGATAGAAAAAGGTAAACCGGACAACCACTCCAACAAGGGCCATAAGTAGCCAAGTAGCGTATCTGCTACGTTAAGCAGGTAGCCTGACAATACCGACAGCCCCGTAAACAGGAACAGCAAAGCCAGAAGAATCAGTGGGACGACCAGGCTGGCAATTGCTGGAATGGCTATAAAGTTAGCCAGCAGGCTTACGATGGAAACTTGCTGAAAAAAAAGCAGTGTTAGCGGTAACAATCCGATAAAAACGGCCCACTGAACGCGCCACCACTGTCTGAACCAACGTTCTGACTTTTCCCGGAAACTACATTTCGTGCCCTGACTTTCGACACCCTGCGCGGTGAATACATAACCCCGCATCGCCAGTGCAATTGCTCCCACAGCTGAAAAGGACAGCCACAAGCCTGAACCCAGCGGGGCCAGCGGATTAAACAGCAGGACCACAAGCAATACAAAACCCAGGCTAAACAGTGTGCCGGGATTGCGGCGAAAATACTGCAATGAAAAATAGGCCAGCAGCATCAACAGGGCTCGCAGGGTTGGTAAGGAAAACCCGGCCAGGGCAGCATAGACCACCGCAGCCAGTATGGCCGTCAAACGTGCTACTTTTTGTGCTGGATACTGCGTTCTTAGCAGCAAACTGTGTCGCCAAAACCACGAACCCAGTAAATAGGCCATGCCGGCGACCATACCAATATGCAGGCCGGAAATAGCGATCAGGTGTGCCGTTCCGGTGTCCCGAAAAACCTGCCACTGCTGCACACTAATGCCCGTTCGAACCCCCACTGACAGTGCATTGAGCAAGCCCCCAAATTCAAGCTCCTGCGCGTCGATAAACTGACTGATCTGTTCGCGAATCCGATCAAATTGATGCACCGCACTGGCCGGTTCAAGCAAAATCGCCGCCGGTGTTTCACGCACATACCCGGTGGCACGAATACCCTGCGAAAATAACCATTGAGCATAGTTAAACCCGCCCGGATTCAGCGAGCCATGTGCGGGTTTCAGGCGCAACTTAAGACGCCAACGCTGCCCGGCTTTTAGCTCTGGATAAGGCTGATACCAGTTGAGCAATACATCACCAGAATAGGCATATGCCTGCGATTTATGTTCGAGTGATTCGACATTAAATTTGAAACGTAACGCTCGAGCGCGCTGCTGAGGCAAGCCCTGAACCACTCCCTTAGCCCACACATCCTGCTTAATCAGCGCTTCGGGCAGCGTATTACTGAGGCTAAGCTGTCCCCAGTAACTCCCCCATATAGCACCCAGCACCAGCAGAATCGCAGCAGCTGAGAGTGCCCGGGTCCGATGCGAAAAAAACCACAGCCCGCCAAATACCCCAAGCGCAAGCATCCATTCGAGCAGCCAGAGCTCCGCCTGGAACGGTACCAGAATCAACCCGCCCGCTACCCACCATGGCCAGCTTTGTAACAACCACGCACCCTCCTGGAGGCGTACATGCAATTTGCGAGTACTGCCTTTTTTATGTGTGATTGGAGGTGGTCGGCATTCCTTGGCCATCACTATTTCCGTATAATGTATGAATCGGGATTTCGACCTGATCCGGGCACAAGGTAAAACGTCTAAATATTTTCCCTTCGCACCTGAGCCAGGCTAAATACCCAAATCCATTATAACGCGATTTTCAGACGAAGCAAAAACTTAAATGAAGGGCCAATACCTGAAAAAGATACTCAACGCACGTGTTTATGACGTTGCGATCGAAAGCCCGCTGCTAACCGCAAATCGCTTGAGCAAACGTCTGGGTAATACGCTGTGGTTAAAGCGCGAAGACCTGCAGCAGATATTTTGCTACAAGCTACGTGGAGCCTTTAACAAGATGTCCGGGCTGAGCCAGGCTGAGCTGGGAAAAGGTGTGGTAGCTGCGTCGGCGGGGAACCATGCTCAGGGTGTTGCGCTGGCGGCTCAAAAACTCGGTTGCCGGGCGGTGATTTTCATGCCCACAACCACACCTGATATTAAAAAAGAATCGGTTGAAAACCTGGGTGGGATCGTCAGGCTGGTAGGCGACAGTTACTCCGATGCCGGTGTGGCAGCCCATCAGTACTGTGAAGCAAAAAACATGACCTACATCCCGCCATTTGACGATCCTGATGTTATCGCAGGGCAGGGCACAGTCGCGGCTGAAATCATTCGCCAGACCCAGCACCCGCTGGATGCTATTTTTATTCCCACCGGAGGCGGTGGCCTCATTTCCGGCATGGCAGCCTATATCAAAGCCGTGCGACCTGAAATTAGAATAATCGGTGTTGAGCCTGATGATTCTGATGCCATGACACAATCCATCGCTGCAGGTGAGCGACTGATTCTCGACGATGTGGGGATTTTTGCAGACGGCGTTGCGGTAAAACAGGTAGGCATCGAGACCTTTCGGTTGTGTCAGGAGTATGTTGACGAATTTATTGTGGTATCAACTGATGAACTGTGTGCGGCAATAAAAGACGTCTACGAAGACACGCGCTCAATCATGGAGCCCGCGGGCGCACTGGGGGTTGCTGGCGCTAAAAAATGGCTGAAACTGAAAGAAGATCAGGGTGAGCCGCAAAAAGACCGGCATTTTGCAGCCATACTGACTGGCGCGAATATGAATTTTGATCGCCTGCGACACGTCTCAGAACGCGCAGAAATTGGCGAAGGCCGGGAAAACATCATCGCCGTCGTCATCCCGGAAAAACCGGGCAGTTTCCAGCGTCTGTTTAAAACCATTGGCGATATGAGCATCACCGAGTTTAACTATCGCTATAGCGGGCCCGATCTGGCCAGTATTTTTATCGGTTTCCAGGCTACCGACCATGCGCTGGTTGAAAGTTGCCTCGCCGATCTTAAGAGAAATAATTATCACCCCGTTGATCTGTCGGCCAATGAGCTCACCAAGGTACACGGCCGGCACCTGGTCGGCGGGCGGGCACCGGAACTGGATGATGAGCGCATGCTGAGCTTCCAGTTTCCTGAGCGACCGGGTGCCTTACTCGATTTTCTTGAACAGATCAGCGGGCGCTGGAACATCAGCCTGTTTCACTACCGCAACCACGGCTCGGATTTTGGCCGGGTACTGTGTGGCTTACAGGTTCCTGCAAAAACAGGGGCTGAATTTGAGCAATTCCTGGAAGATTTAGGTTACCACTACTCAGATCAGACCAATAATCCGTTCAACGCACTATTTTTATCTTGAGCTGAATCATGAACAACACTGAACACAAGCAGGTTGAACTGCTGGGTATCTATAACATCATGGGCGAAGGCCTGGTGGTGGAACTTCTGGAGGATGATAAAGCCGCGTTGTACGATAAACGCGGGCTTCAGTTTCGCATCATTCAACGCAACAAAAAAGGCCTGGATACTCAGGTTGAAGAGCGTGCACTGCAACAGCTAAACAGTTTCGGTACACTGGTGGAGTATAGCGAGTTCTCCAATATTCCACGCTAGCAGAGCCTGTCGGACTTAACATGTTTCGTTCAAAACAGCTAAGCCCGACAGACTCCTGGCGCTAAAAGAGGCTACAAAAGGTGCGACATATCGGTTTGTTCGGCGGCAGCTTCAATCCCATACATAAGGGGCATATTCTGGCGGCAGAATCCGTACGCACACAACTGAAGCTGGACAATATCTACTTTCTCCCCGCAGCTCATTCTCCTTTTAAACCCCAGCCCGAGCTGAGCAATGCCCACCGAGTTGAAATGCTCAAACGCGCGATTGCGAGCTATCCGGCATTAAAAATCGACAGACGGGAACTGGATCGGCCCGGCCCGTCCTTCACCATCAACACACTGGAAGATATTGTCAGAACCTGTCCCCACGATCGCTTGTACTTGCTCATTGGCATGGATGCCTGGGAAGGTTTTGAGCGTTGGCACCAATGGCAGGCAATCATTGAACGCTGCCACCTGGTGGTGGTAAGCAGGCCGGAGTATGCCACGCCGGTTTTATCTGAATTCTGGCAGGAAAAGCAACTGACGGACTTGCAACTACTCAGGAATTCACCTGCCGGAAAGCTCTTTTTTGTGACGGTTCCTGCTTCTAAAGCAGCGTCCAATGAGATTCGTGAGCGAATTAAGCAAGGGCGTAGTACGACTAACGAGCTGCCTGAAAAGGTTCGAGAGTATATCGAGGAACAGAAGCTCTATGTTTAGTACAACTGCTCCAAAACTCAACAAAACCTCCTCCTTAGAAAAAGGGGCGATAATGAGATATCCCTTGTAATCAAATTCAGTAATGTGGTGGTCGTTCGTCCTCCGCAGAATAAGGTTGATTGCCACTTTGATCAACAATCTCCTTTATCCGCCCCTGCATATTTTCGATGAAGCGATGTGCGGCTTCCAGTTGTTTAGCCTGCTCGTACACTACCTGGTTTAACTCGTCAAATGCCAGCTCCAGGTGTGCCAGCCTGGTTTCAAGGGTTTCTATACGTTGATCCATCTGTAGTTTCTGTTTCAAACCTAAGGTGGATAAGCGTAGCGCATTGACGCGTAGCTTGCTAGACTTTAACTTTAGTCCAACCCTGAATTATTTACATGGCCAACAAGCAAATTATCAGCACAAAAAATGCCCCGAGCGCAATTGGCGCCTACTCTCAAGCTGTTCGTACCGGCAATACGGTTTATATCTCCGGGCAAATCCCTCTGGATCCGTCCACCATGGAAGTGGTAGAAGGTGGTTTTGAGGCAGAAGCACGTCGCGTATTTGAAAACCTCAAGGGCGTTGCCGAAGCTTCCGGCGGAAGTTTGAATGACGTCGTTCGTGCGACAATCTATATGCTCGACCTGGCCAACTTTGCCACGGTGAATGAAATCATGGCTGAGTATTTTGATGAGCCCTACCCTGCCCGTGCAGCGGTCGGCGTTGCGCAACTGCCCAAAGACGTTACTATCGAAATGGATGCAATTTTGGAACTAAGGACGAGTCAATAAATTCATGAATGACCATTTTAAATCAGAAAAGCCCAATCTCTGCGTTCCAGTCCTTCGCAATCGCTAGCGATTGCGTTCGGATTGCACCTTGATATTGAACTTTTCTATATTTAGTCTGGCACATCCAGAATCAATGGAGGCGCCTTTGAGTGACTAATAAACCGCTCACCACGCTGCATGGCGTTGGTGCTGCGCTGGCAGAAAAACTGGCGCGCCTGGGACTCAACAACACCTTCGATCTGCTCTTTCACCTGCCGTCACGCTTTGAAGACCGGACCCGCGTAACCCCTGTATATCAACTCCGTCACGGC
>JAAELZ010000084.1 GCA_024226105.1 Pseudomonadota bacterium
GTAAACGACCTGAGCCTGGCCCAGCTCGGGGTTCAGCGCAAGGGCCTTACTTGCATGTTCTTTGCACAGCTTGCGGGAAGCTTCGAAATCAGGTGCCCAACGATCGATCCAGTTCATTTCATGGCAGGCATATAGCGTTGCATGTGCAAGCGCGTTGCTGGAATCCAGCTCGAGGCACTGATGCAGCTTTTCGACCGCGATCACCGTGTCCGAGGCGATACTTTTTTTATAGTGATAGATTCCCTGCAGCAGCAAATCGTATGCCTGCGGGTGAGCCGCGCCCCTGGCTAGCGCGATGCGTTGCAGGTCAGATTCGATTTGGCCAGTGACCGTAGCGGCGATACTTTGGCTCAGCTCTTCTTCGAGATCGAACAAGTCTTCGATTTCTGCGTCGTAGCGCTTTCCCCAGACCTGGTTACCATTTGCCGCTTCTATCAGCTGCACCGTGATGCGAATACGTTGATTCGACTTTCGAATGCTACCTTCAACAATATAATCGACTTCCAGTTCATTGGATATTTCACCCAGGCTCTTGATTTGCTGTTTGAAAGCGAAGCTGGAGTTTCTTGATTTAACTTTCAGATCGGGAAAGCGCGACAAATGCAGGATAATGCTTTCGGTTATGCCATCGCTGAAATATTCCTGATCAGGGTCTCCCGAAAGATTATCGAATGGCAAAACTGCAATACTATGTTCCTGAGCCTTTGTCTCAGGTACTGGTTCTTGCGGTATTTCAACGGGTTTCTCCACGATATTATGATCAGGTTTATCAACTTCTGGTTTGCCCTGCTTTATTTGAAGACATAATTCACTGGTTTCCGCTTCCGGCTCGACCCCAAGCTCCTTTTGTAAGACTTCGCTGCAACGCCTAAAGGCCATCAGCGCATGGCTGCGGTCACTATGTCCCTGGTAGCTGCGCATTAACAAGCGCCACCCTGATTCTCCCAGGGGATCCTGTTCGAC
>JAAELZ010000085.1 GCA_024226105.1 Pseudomonadota bacterium
GCGCACGTTTTGAACCTGATTCAGGAAAATGTGTCAGTGGACCCTGTGCCGGACAATCATTGTCAGCCCTGGTTGTTTTTGAAGAAGAGGGCGAGCTTTTTACGTAAATAGTATTTGGGCGGATAAACACAGCGCATCAACCATTATCGAATACATAACAAAGGCGGACGTGCGTTGCTTATCCACCTTACGGACTCCTAATAGTTGGAAAATGTCATGACAGATCAGATTGAACAGGGCGAACAAACTATTCGCGAAGGCTTGAATACTATCTCAGAACTGGGCCAGGCCCTGATCAGGGAAAAACGCAGCGCCCGGCGCTGGAAAAATTTCCGACGTATTCTGTTCTGGCTGGTGATTCTGAGCATTTTTGTATTGCCCTATTTTGCAGAAGAAAAAATCAGCGGGATGGTTGTGGCGAGTGCGAAACCGCATGCAGCGGTGATTAGCATGGAAGGACTGGTCATGCCGGGCGGGGAGATTGATGCGGATAGTATGGTCGAGAGCCTGCAGTCCGCCTTTTCAGCGATTCAGTCTAAAGGCATTATTCTGCAGATAAACAGCCCCGGGGGTAGCCCGGTCCAGGCAGAACGTATATACGATGAAATCATGCGCCTGCGGACAGAATATCCCGATAAAAAAGTGGTGGCCGTGATTGAAGATATTGGTGCGTCGGCGGCCTACTATATTGCGTCAGCGGCGAATGAAATCGTTGCGTCGAGGGCGAGCCTGGTTGGTTCAATCGGGGTTATCATTAACGGCTTCGGGGCCGTGGATGCGATGAAAAAACTGGGTCTGGAACGCCGTCTGATCACAGCAGGCGATAACAAGGCCATGCTGGATCCATTTTTACCCAAAGATGAAATCCAGGAAGCTTACATGCAGCGTATTGTTGATCAAATACATGCGCAGTTCATCGAGGCGGTTAAAACGGGCGCGGTGAACGTCTTTCAGATCGAGCAGATATTTTCTCCGGCCTGGTATGGAATGGTGAAGAAGCAAAAGCACTGGGCCTGGTCGATCACATAGGTTCGATGGCTTATACCTTACGCGAGGTGCTTAAGGTCGAGGAACAGGTTGATTACACGCCGCAAACCGACTGGCTGGAAACTTTCTCCAAACAAATGGGTGCCGGCATGGGTGCTGCTCTGGATCGTTTGATGCTTAAACAGGGTTTGAGTGTTCAGTAACCAGGAACTGTTACCACGGAATACATGAAGCGCACTGAAGACGGCTTAAATCGAATGCCTCTTCGGGAGTGTTGTGGTAAATCGCTTTAAAGCAGCAAACACGCCACCACCCGGCGGCCGTCATCAGCGAGGATATTGTAGGTGCGACAGGCCGCCGCGGTATCCATTACATCCAGGCCAATCTGCGCATCAAGCAGTGAACGTGTCTGTTCTGCGGCAGGGAAAATCTGACGCATGCCTGTTCCCAGAATGACAAGCTCAGGATCAAAATCCAATTCAAAAACGGGTGCAAAATGTGCGGATGCCAGCGATTCAATTGATGTTAAAGGCCAACGCGCGCATCCTTGTGATGTTACAATCATACTGCTGGTATATTCAGTATCAGCGATCAGCACTTTTCCATTATTATAAGAGCGAATTAGCGTTATGGATGCGTCGTGATGCAGATTGAGTTTTGTATTCATGGGGCGACTATAACGCATGATTAGCATGTATTTGAGGTAAAATAATTGAAGGCAGTCAAAGTCGGTTTAATTGGTCTGGGCACCGTCGGTGGTGGCACATTAAATGTGCTGGTGCGCAATGCAGCCGAGATATCGCGCCGTGCGGGCCGCGAAATCAGGGTGACGCACGCTGCGGCTAAAGAGTATGACCCGGATAGCCTGGAGGGACTGGATAGGGTAGAAATCAGTGACGACGCTTTCGCCGTTGTAGAGAATCCGGATATCGATATCATTGTCGAATTGATTGGCGGTTATTCTCCTGCCCGTGAACTGGTACTCAAAGCCATCGAAAATGGTAAACACGTGGTGACGGCTAACAAAGCGCTGATTGCCGTGCATGGAAACGAGATTTTTAAGGCAGCGCAGACCAGAGGCGTTACGGTTGCATTTGAAGCGGCGGTCGCCGGTGGTATTCCCATTATCAAGGCGTTACGTGAAGGCCTGGTCGCCAATCACATCAAGTGGATTGCCGGGATTATCAATGGTACGGGTAACTTTATCCTTAGCGAGATGAAGGATAAAGGGCGTGAATTTGCGGATGTTCTGAAAGAAGCTCAGGCATTGGGTTATGCTGAAGCGGACCCTACCTTTGATGTGGAAGGCATTGACGCGGCACATAAACTCACTATCCTCGCCTCTCTGGCATTTGGCATTCCGCTGCAATTTGAAAAGTGTTATACCGAAGGTATTGGCAAGATTGAGCCACTGGACATAAAAAACGCTGAACAGTTTGGCTATCGCATAAAGCACCTGGGTATCACTCGCATGACCGAAGCCGGGGTTGAATTACGTGTACACCCCACCCTGATTCCTTATAAACGCCTGATTGCAAACGTGGATGGGGTGATGAATGCAGTACTGATACAGGGTGATGCTGTCGGTCCGACACTTTATTACGGGGCCGGTGCGGGCTCTTTGCCCACTGCGTCGGCTGTGGTGGCTGATATCGTGGATGTGGCGCGTGCGCTAACGGTAGACCCTGGAAATCGAGTGCCGCACCTTGCCTATCAGCCGGACGCCTTGAGCAATATGCCGGTAGCGGATATGGACGACGTGCGCAGCGGGTTTTATATGCGCCTGGCGGTAAGTGATGAGTCGGGCGTGTTGGCGAAAATTACTGAA
>JAAELZ010000086.1 GCA_024226105.1 Pseudomonadota bacterium
CACTGCGCGTCAATCAGATTGCTGAGCGGGCGAGCAGGGTTGAGCTTTTTCCGGGCCACGAACCCGGTACGCTGGAGTTTTTCATCTCGATACTCTGGTTGCCGGCGGATGTAGGGAAGCAGCATAAGCTGACAGTGGCTTTGATTGGCAGGGATAATACGCAAAACGTAATTGAGCTGGGTAACGTCGAGTTAGTTGAATCCTACAAGGTGGATACATTGCCGGGTAGCACCCTGGGTGATTTGCCGTTGATCGCAATTTGTCTGGCAAGCTATAACCCGGACCCCGCTCGCTTTGCCCGCCAAATTGAATCAATTATTTGCCAGAGTTACGAAAACTGGGTGCTTATCGTTTCAGATGACAGCTCGGATCAGGCCAAATGGCTGGAAATCGAAGCCCTGTGCAAACTCGATCCCAGGCGTATTCGCCTGTACTCCCAGAAAAATAATGTTGGTTTTTACCGCAACTTCGAACGTGCGCTGGCTTATGTGCCCGACAATGCCGAGTTAATCGCTTTGGCAGATCAGGATGACGAATGGTATCCGGAGAAATTGCAGAAGCTGGTAGATGAACTGGACAGGAAGCCCGGGGCAATGCTCGCTTATAGCGATATGCGAATTGTCACTGAGTCTGGAAAGGTGATTTCAAAGTCCTACTGGCAAAACCGGAACAATGAATTCCGTGATTTCAATACCGTGTTTGTCGCCAATACGGTGACGGGCGCGGCGAGTTTATTCAGGTCTGAGTTGCTGGGTGTGATGCTGCCCTTTCCCGACCCCGTTGGCGAGGCATTTCATGATCACTGGATGGCCTGCACTGCAATGTGTACGGCCAAAATGGCTTACGTTCCGGAGCCTCTGTATGACTATGTCCAGTATTCAAATTCCGTGATTGGTCATTGTGATTTCAGCCCCAATGATCGAAACGGAATAAACACGATGAAATCACCTGAAAAATGGCAGCAGGTCTACCGCCAGGAGTGCCTGCGTCTACAGTTTATTGCGAGTACGCTGAAAACGCGGGTACCGCAAAGGTCGTCGAACAGTACGCTGAATCTGATGAACGGGGGGCTGTGGTCAGCGATCAAACTGATGAAAGTCTATCTGCTTGGTCGCATCATGCGGCGCACTACCAACGGTGCTGAGCTAGCGCTGACTATGGGGTTATTGCGCGGTAAAGGCAGGCAGGAGTTAGCTTCGTAACGGTATTGACACAGAGAGTGCAAACTTTACTCCGCACCTCTCTGGTCTCTGCGTTTAGATGCACGTTATAAGGCCTATCCAGGGCGCCCGTCAATTCGTGGTTTGCTTAGTATGGGTAGATACACCAGGCTGAATATCGTAAAAGCAATGATCCAGAGCACCTGAGACAAAGCAATCCACAGCGTGTAATGCCCGGCATCAATTAGCGGCAGGAAAACTCTGAAAACAGCGCCGATCAACAGTAAACCGAATGCATACGACATTATCCGCGGAGGTTTTTGTATGCTGCGGCCACTATGCCCGAGCGCAACCCGGGCCATCATTGCCAGCGTCATCGCGCCAATGCCGCCTACAGCAAATGCATGAATGGCCAGGTATTTATTGATTCCCGGAAAATAAGCGGTGGCGAACAAGGCGAAGCCGATGCAGAGAAACCAGAATGACAGGTACAGGCTCCATAACAGGCTTTTTTGCCATATGCCGGGGGTATACCAGCCCGTAAGCCTACGCGCATTGATGGCGAATAGAATCAGTGCGAGGATGGCTGACAGGGCAGGCATGGTGAAAAAGACTTCGATTATGGTAAAACTTAAAAAAAATACCAGGCTGCTCAAATCAATCCATTTTGAATTTTTCAATTTAACCGGGTTGTCGACGCCTTTTTCAATAAAGAAAGGCACCACGCGTCGCCCAAGCGTCAGGATCAGGCTGATCACCAGAAACAGCCCGCCGTACACGCCCCAGTCGACGCCCCGGGTGAGGAATCCCATGGCACCTAGATAAAACAGTACA
>JAAELZ010000087.1 GCA_024226105.1 Pseudomonadota bacterium
CGAAAATTTTGTAAACACTGCGCCAGTATGTTGTGGGTGTATGATGCACGATGGCCGGAACTCATTCACCCGTTTGCGTCGGCGGTTGATTCAGAGCTACCCGCTGCTCCTGAGCGCACACACCTGATGCTGGACAGCAAGGCGGCCTGGGTGAAGCTGGAGCCGGAATTGTATGACAGGTGTTTTGCGGAGTATCCGGATGAGAGCATCGCGCAGTGGCATGAGCGAACAGATCTGGTTTCCTGACGGGCAGGAGAGACCAATATGCAACAACGAAAAATAGGCCAATTTTCTGTTTCAGCGATCGGTCTCGGATGTATGAATATGTCGGCGGGTTATGGCCCGAGGCCGGAAGCGGCGTATGCTGAGAAATTGCTGAACCAGGCGCTCGATGAAGGTTACACTTTTCTCGATACCGCCGCCATGTATGGCATGGGGCACAATGAAGAGTTGATTGGAACCTGCCTGGCGTCGCGTCGCGAGGAATATGTGCTTGCCAGCAAGTGCGGGATATTTAAAAACGCGCAGGGAAAGACCGAAACCAATGGCCGGCCTGAAGTGCTTCAGAAGACTTGCGAGGATAGTCTGCGCAGATTAAATACAGATGTGATTGACCTGTATTATCTTCACCGACCGGATCCGGACGTGCCTATTGAAGAAAGCGTGGGTGCGCTGTCCAGGATGGTGGAACAGGGCAAGGTACGTTTGATCGGTCTCTCTGAAGTGAGCGATGATACCTTACATCGCGCCTACGCCACTCATCCCATCGCGGCCCTGCAATCAGAATACTCGTTGTGGTCGCGCACCCCGGAACGAAAGGTGCTGAAAAGCTGTGCCGATTTGGGAATAGCCTTTGTACCTTTTGCCCCGTTGGGCCGGCAATTTCTGACCGGCAAAGCCTGCGATATCACCAGCATGGCTGAAAATGACTATCGGCTTACGTTTGCGCGACCACGGTTTGAGCCGGATAACTACGCCGCAAATGCAAAACTACTCGGCCCTTTTGAGAAAATCGCGGAGCAGCAAAACTGTAGCATGGCACAGCTTGCATTGGCCTGGTTACTTGCGCAGGGTGAGTTTATTGTACCCATTCCCGGAACCAAACATATTGATTATATGTCCGAGAATCTGCAAGCCGGTGAACTGGTTCTGGATGAAAATACCGTGGCTGAGTTAGATGAATTAATCAATGAGCAGAGTGTATCGGGAGATCGCTACATCGCAGAAATGATGCAGTCATCCGATGCGGAGCGTGATTGAGTCGATAAAGTAGGCTGGCCGGTGAAACCAGATGGAGGTAACCCGGGCAAGCCGGATTACCGCCAACGGCTGCTACCGAGACTGATATAACCGTGCTTACCTATCGGAACCCCGACACTCAGCCCGACACCGATATTTGAGGAACAACCGTATAGCGCCAGGGTGCTTATCAGCAGGCTTAGAATAGCAGTCGATTTAAGCAGTTTTTTGCAGTTCATGGTGTATTGAGATCGAGCTGTTTTAGGATTAAAGAGGCCATTTTTGCAAAGCCAGTACAACACCCTCTGGATCCTGAATAAGGGCCATGGTGCCATCACGAAATTCAGCTGAAGGGGCGATTAACACTTTACCCCCCAGGGTTTGCGTTTTGGCGGCAATAGCCGCCGGGTTACTTACGGCAATATAGCTAAGCCAGAATGGGTCAGTTGCATCAAACGGGTTCTGTAGAATGCCCGCGCGCCGGGTATCATCTGATTCAAGCAGAATGTATAAACCGCCACGACGTTTAATCGTGTTTGTTTTGTAACCGGCCAGACTGGAATAAAAAGCTGCGGCATCGGAGCTGTCGGAAGCCAGAAGTTCATCCCAGACAATCGCACCAATGGTGTTTTTCAGCGTTACCTTTGAGGGGTCAAAGCGGGTTTCGACCAGGCCAAGAACTGCGTTTTGCGAGTCTTGTATTGCCGCTACATGACCGACCTCTGCAATAGTCCTGGAACTTTCAACCACGCTCCCTCCGGCTGAGTAGGCCGCCGAAAGTGCGGTATCAATGTCATCGACTGTCATGTATCCCAGCCAGCGTGAATACAAGCTACCGTCCTTTGGCCGCTCCAGCTGCAGAATGCCAGCAGCGTAACGACCATCTATTTTTGCCAGGATGTAAGGGTGCCCTTCCCGGTCGGCGGCTTTTTCAAACTCCCAGCCAAACAGGCCGCCATAAAATTCCTGTGCTGCTTCAATATCATGAGTGATCAGGTCATGCCATACGAATTCGCCCGCCGAAAGCGTGCTGGCGCGCGCCCTTTCGGTATCTTCTGAATCATTAATGGTATTGCACGCGCTGAGTATAAACACAAGCACGAAAATACTAATGAAGCGGAGCCGGGGAATGAAAAAACGCATAGGGTAATAAGTGGATAAGAGGAAATTATGTTGGCTATTATAGCCTTAGTTTCATTGCGCTGAGAAAGTATCAGGCGTTTGGCAGGCTGGCATTGGAAAAGACACAGAATGCTGGCATCGTGTTAGACTTAAAACGCTTGTTTCAAAATCGTCTTCAAGTATGGAATAATTTTAATGACTGATCTTCTGACCCGGGCACGGGACTACGCCAGCTACGCCCATGCGCGTATTAACCATAAGCGCAAATACACCGGCCAGCCCTACCAGGTGCATCTTAAATCGGTAGTGCAAATTCTCGCCCAGGTCACGGATGATGCCGATATGCTTGCGGCTGCCTGGTTGCATGATACGGTTGAAGATACCGAAGCCACGCACCACCAGATTGAAGAACAGTTTGGCAAAAATATTGCGGCCCTGGTCTACCAACTGACGGATATCAGCCGGCCGGGTGACGGAAATCGAATGTACCGCAAAGCCCTGGATCGAGCCCATCTTGCCGAAGCCAGCGATAAAGCCAAGACCATCAAGCTGGCAGATGTTATCGACAATACGCGCGACATCTGTAAGCATGACCTGAAATTTGCGCGCGTGTATGTGCATGAAGTGGGTGCCTTGCTGGATGTATTGCAGGGGGGGGATGAGCGCCTGATTTCGCAGGCACAGAAGGCTCTGGGTAAGTGCAGCAATAAATTAGGCATTGAACTCACCACCGGCAGCATGACGCATGCGGACTGGGAAGAGCATCGTGAGCAGGTGGCTTTTTCACAGCGCCGCACCCTGAGAATCTTTGGTGAGAGTTTCACCGCGCAGGATATCGCTGAACCCCTGCGTTCATTTGATCTTGAAAGCCGCCCGGAGAGCCTTATAAAAATCTTCGACCAGACTTTGTCCGGCGTCTTCGGGGTTCGCGACGGGGGTCAGGTCACCGGCTACGTGCGCCGGGATGATCTGATTGACGATGTCGGGGGTGTTGGTAGTGTGTCCCGGGCGTTTGCGCGTGGCCAGGTACTGACCGCCAGGGCTTCGCTCAACGATGTGGTACAGGTTCTGACCCGCTATGAATTTTGTTTTGTCTCGATTATGGATGGGGTCGCCGGGGTGATAAATCGCAAGGATATGGAAAAACCGGTGGTGAGAATGTGGCTGTTTGGCATTGTCACCATGATGGAAATGAATGTCAGTGAGTTTATCCGTATTCGCCTGGCGGATCGATGGCAGGCGTTTTGCAGCCAGGCACGTCTGAAGAAAGCCAGGGAGTTACAAACTGAGCGTTTGCGCCTCGGGCAGCAGGTAGATCTGCTGGATTGTTTGCAATTGACTGACAAGGCGAAAATATTTATCGCGGCAGCGGGTGACACCGATCAACTGGGTTTCACGTCTAAAGGTGAGGCGGATAAGTTTGCACGTGAACTGGAGATGTTGCGCAATCATCTTGCGCACGGCCAACTGATTGCAGATAGCAACTGGCCGCAGATCGTCGGATTGTCCAGGCGCCTGGAAGATATTATTAAAGGGGTGGGTAACCGGGTAATGGAGGAAGAAAATCATGAGTAAAGTGATACTCGTGACAGGCTCGAGCCGAGGTATTGGTGCTAAAACCGCAATACGGCTGGCGGCAGACGGTTATGACATCTGTGTTAATTATAGTCATGACGCGATCGCAGCTGAAAACGTTGTCCGGGAAGTTCAATCCCGGGGCAGGTCGGCGCTGGCGGTCCAGGCGGATGTGAGCAAAGAGCGTGATGTGCAAAGTCTATTCACAAAGATTGACGAATCTTTTGACGGTTTGTACGGTTTGGTTAACAATGCGGGTATTTTATTCAGGCAAATGCGTGTAGAAGAGATGACAGCTGAACGAATCAATGCGGTGCTGACAACCAACGTGACAGGATATTTTCTATGCGCACGGGAGGCGATTAAAAGGATGTCTAAAAATAGAGGGGGTATGGGTGGTGTTATTGTTAATGTTTCGTCGGCGGCTGCAAGAACTGGTTCAGCCGGAGAGTATGTTGATTATGCCGCGTCAAAAGGTGCGATTGATACCATGACAATTGGCCTTGCCAACGAAGTGGCTGTAGAGGGTATACGCGTGAACGGGGTACGACCGGGTTTTATTTATACTGATATGCATCGCGACGGCGGCGAACCGGGCAGGGTTGATCGCCTCAAGGATTGCCTGCCCATGAAGCGCGGCGGCACAACTGAGGAAGTGGCGGCGGCGATTGCCTGGCTGGTTTCGGAGGAATCAAGCTATACCACCGGGTCCTTTATCGAAGTAGCGGGGGGTAGATAGATGTCGAGCAATGTTAAACCGGTTCTTATTTTGCAGTTACGTCCGGAGGATGAAACATCTGATAGCGAGTTTCAGGCGTTCCTGAAATATGGGGGGCTGCAGGAAAAGCATACCAGGCGAATCCGCATCGAGCAGGGGGGTATTCCTCCCGTCGTGCTGGATGATTACTCGGCGATCATTGTGGGTGGCAGCCCGTTTGATATCAGTACGCCTGAGGAAAAGAAATCACCCATTCAAAAGAAAATTGAAAAAGACTTTAAAGGGCTTTTTTGTGACGTTCTGGCCAGGGATTTCCCCTTTTTAGGTGCCTGCTCGGGCAATGGCCTGCTCGGTTCCTATCTGGGTGCGGGTATCTCCGGTTTATACTCAGAACCGGTGGGCGGTGCAAGGGTTAGTCTTACCGACGAGGGTAAACTTGATCCGCTTTTGTCGGGTTTCCCGGATCAGATTGATGTGTTGCTGGGCCATAAAGAAGCCTGCGACACTACGCCTGATGGTGCGACACTGCTTATTCGCGGGGATGCCTGCCCGGTGCAAATGTTTCGTGTGGGGCGCAATGTGTACGCAACCCAGTTTCACCCCGAAGGGGATGCGGAAGGATTTATTGTGCGTATTGATGCCTATAAACATCACGGCTATTTTGCGCCGGAAACAGCCAGGCACCTGATCGAGGCGATTAACAGCGTACAGACGCCATATGCGCAGGAAATATTGAGGCGGTTTGTTGAGCGTTATGTGGGTTTGATATAGTGCTTGAATTATGGATGCGAAAAGGTGTTGATCGCCGGGCCAGAAGGCCCGGTTCCAATTCGGGGCACGAACAGGACGCGGGACTTCAGCCCCGCAAATAAGCGTGAAACAGGCCTCTGTAAACGGCGCATCCATAAGGGATAGAGCAAATACCCACTCCGGTTGATCTTGCTCAAGGCACAAAATAAAGAGGTGATGCATAATTATCGGGCCTTTCTGGCGAAAAGGTGTAATAACCACCCGGAGAAACGATATGCAAACAGAGAAACTCGATCTGTTGGATGAGCTGCCCGAACATCGAGATACGATTCAAGCTTTGAGGGCCAGGAATGTTCATTTTGCACGCATGTTCGATGAATACCACGAAATAAATTCCAGGATTCAACGGATTGAAGCTGAAATAGAGCCCACTTCAGATTTTTATCTGGAGGACAAAAAGAAACGGCGTCTCATGCTCAAAGATCAGCTTTATCAAATGATCCAGGCAATCTGATAATCTGATTGCATTTTCAGGGGAAGCTCAGCGCGAGCATCCAGGCGCCTGATATGATCAATAAACACAGCCCTGCGAGTGCATACTGCTGATTTCTGCCGGTGAATTGAGGTTTGCCAATTGCCGTCCAGATAAGGCCGCCGGCGCAA
>JAAELZ010000088.1 GCA_024226105.1 Pseudomonadota bacterium
ACACTTGCGGGGTGCGTAAATTGGCTAAGAAACGGGTACGGCGGACTTGGAGCGATGATGAGAAGCGCTCGATATGTTTGCAAACCTTTGCTCCAGGTGTATCGGTGGCCCAGGTTGCACGACGTTATGCGATGAACGCCAATCTGATCTTCAAATGGCTCAAAGACCCGCGTTTTACGCCAGACGATCCCGAGATTGAGGAAACGGCATTTCTGCCGGTTGAGATTTCTACTGAACTTGAATCAGCATTGCCAATCGTTCCCCAGTCAATGCCGGTGCGAGAAGCATATTCGCGTTCTGGCCCTCGCATTGAGATTGCAACGGTAGACGGCCACCGGCTGACAGTAGAAGGTGACTTTGACGGTGACGCGCTTGCGCGAGTGTTGAAGGGATTAATTTCATGATCCCGGTTCCCGCCAATACGCGGGTCTGGCTTGCTGCTGGTGTGACTGATATGCGGCGTGGTTTTAATACGCTGGCGGCACAGGCTGAGAATACGTTGGCAGCCGATCCGTTTTGTGGCCACCTGTTTGTCTTCCGTGGTCGTCGCGGTGATTTGCTGAAAATCATCTGGTGGGATAGCCAAGGTGCCTGCCTGTTTAGCAAACGCCTTGAACGGGGCCGGTTTGTCTGGCCTGCAGCAAAGGATGGCAAGATCAGCCTGACTGCGGCTCAACTGGCGATGCTTTTGGAAGGCATAGACTGGCGCATTCCGCAAAGGACATGGCGGCCATTGAAGGCCGGTTGAATGGGCAGCATACGGGCTTTATTTTCCCACCAAAAGAGCGTTTTTCTACGCGTTTTCGGTTCCTTTTCATGGGTGTTTCTGGTAGGTAATTACCATGCTGAACAACCTCGAATCACTGCCCAATGACCCTGCTGAACTTCAGGATATGGTGACACTTCTGGCGAGTGAGTTGAAGAACCGCGACCTCAAGATTGCTGATCTCAAGCACCAGCTTGCAGGTCATAACCGTCATCGCTTTGGTAATAAATCTGAAAGCCTCGAACAACTTCAGCTGTTTGCTGAGAACGAAGAGATAGCAGCAGCGAGCGACGAGACAGATGCTCCCGAGCCCCAAGTCAGCGAGACAAAGAAGAAGCCGAAACGCAAACCCTTGCCTGAACATCTGGAGCGCAATAAGCAGGTTCTCACACCCGGTGATAATTGTAGCAAGTGTGGCGGAGACTTGAAGACACTGGGTGAGGATGTCACCGAGGAACTGGAATACGTACCGGGTCG
>JAAELZ010000089.1 GCA_024226105.1 Pseudomonadota bacterium
CGCCCTGTGAGGCATCCACCACCAGCAGCACGCCTTCACAGGCTTTCAATGAACGTGATACTTCGTATGAGAAATCCACGTGGCCGGGTGTATCAATAAAATTGAACTGATAGCAAAGGCCATCCCGGGCGGTGTAATCCAGAGTGACGCTCTGCGCCTTAATGGTAATTCCGCGTTCACGCTCGATATCCATCGAATCGAGAACCTGCTCCTTCATTTCCCGATCCGCCAACCCCTCGCAGGCCTGGATCAATCGATCTGCCAGCGTGGATTTGCCATGATCAACATGCGCAATAATGGCAAAATTGCGTATAAGGGACAGATCGGTTGTCGGCATAAAAATTTTCGGGCGGACCGCGGAGAGTTAAGGCGCGGATTGTACCTAAAAACGGGGTTGAATTCAGGCTCAGATAGATTGCTTCGGAATTATTTTGCTGTTCGCAACATCGCTTCAAAAACCCGGCACACATCCAGCATACCCGCTTCCAGGTGTTCAAGGATTTCAGACATCGAAATAATCGCCTCACCGGCACGACCGGCCGCCGGGTTAACCACCAGTGAAACAAGCGCGTATTGCATTTCAAGCTCTCTTGCCAGGGCAGCTTCGGGCATGCCAGTCATTCCCACTATCGTGCCACCATCGCGATCAATACGATCGATTTCAGCTGCGGTTTCAAGACGCGGCCCCTGGGTTGCGGCATATACACCTTCGGCAAATACATCGATACCCGCAGAAGCGGCCGCTTCAATCATGCGTTGACGCAGCTTTTCAGAATAAGGATGGCTGAAATCGATATGCTCAACAAGCAAATTACTGCCATCATAATACGTCTGTTCACGCCCATAGGTATAGTCAATCAATTGTGTCGGAATGACGATATCGCGTGGTTTCAGGGCAGGATCAATGCCACCCGTTGCGCCAACGGCATAGATTTGCTCAACGCCCATCGATTTGAGCACCCAGATATTGGCACGATAATTGACCTGATGCGGCGGGATTTGATGGCTTAAGCCGTGCCTTGGTAAAAATATCACCTCATTGTCCCCCAGCCTGCCAATGGTCAGCGGCGCGGAGGGATCACCGTACGGAGTACGTCCGACCTCACGCCGAACATCTGTTAAACCCCTCAAGTTACTTAGACCACTACCGCCAATAATTGCTATCTTTATATTTGTCATAATTACCGATTTCCTAGTCGATTTTACCGGGCCTGAACATTCCGGGCGCGTATTCAAAATCCCGCCGGGCCGGTTCAACATCATAAACCAGATCGTTCTCCATTCGTGCAATCATCTCACGGTTCAGAAAACCCAGGCCCGGAAAAATCGACAGACCATTCAACAAGCCTTTAAAAATACCTTTTGATATTACCCAGAACCGGGGCTTCTGACCCAGCGACTGAAATACCCGTTCAATCATGGCCCGGTAACTCAACTGTTCCCCGCCTGCCAGGATATAGGTTGATTTTGCTAAGGCCCGCCTGGGAATCAATGAAAGCACAGCCGCTGCCAGATCATCAATATGTACTGGCTGGCGCAAGCCGTTACCCTGCGATAGCATCGGAAAAAATCTGAAGATGCGGATCATGCGTTTAACAAAGGCAATATTCTGATTATTCTCGCCGCCATATACCATGCTTGCGCGGCAAATGGTTATCTTTGAAGCCACAGACTCACCCCATTGTAACAGCCTCTGCTCGCCATCAACCAGTTGCTGCACCACCGCCTGCTCTTTCGCACTCGCGGTATCCGCCTTTCCCAGAATACTGGTAGAGCTAAGCGCAATAACCCGGCCGACCCCGCCAAATGTTTGCAGAGTAGTG
Source organism: Pseudomonadota bacterium (assembly GCA_024226105.1). Lineage (GTDB taxonomy): Bacteria > Pseudomonadota > Gammaproteobacteria > Arenicellales > Poriferihabitantaceae > JAAELZ01. The sequence goes on from JAAELZ010000089.1 coordinate 1,824, forward strand.
GCCATTTCCGCCGCTGACCATATGGGAGACAGGGCGATCCAGACATCTGCACCCGAAAAATCTGCCTGTGGTACTTTTTCGAAAAAAGACCAGCTGAACCAACGCTCGTTGGCAATTCTTTTGGGGAATTTGTTACCCCGGCTCAAGGCGATAACAGAAGGCTCATCTTTAAGTTTGTGCAACACCGCCTGCCCCAGGTCACTGCTCGCCCCGGTTACCAGAACGGGTTTATGTTCATTGATCAGGCGATGCGCATACGGATCGTCCTTGCCCCTGCGAGCCAGGTGCTGACGCACGATTGACAGGGCAAAATTCATATACACCACGCCGCGTGTCAACCATGAACGCAGGGCACTTTGATGGGGTTTTTGAAATTTGCTTTGATAGCGCAACATGCCCTGATGTTTGTACCATTCCGTTTTATACGGTACACCGTGACTGGAGGCTCCATGATGATGGAACAGGGAAACATTGGGCGTGAAATACACTTTTTTACCAAACTCACGCACCCGGCGACAGATATCCAGATCTTCAACGTGTAGAAAATAACCTTCATCCATGCCCCCCAGCGCTTCAAAAACAGTGCGATCGATGAGCATGGAAGAACCCGATACCGCGTCGAGACTTTGAGGCTGTTCGGGTAAATCGCTATATTGCAAATTAACACTCTGAAAATATTTACCCAGATGCAGCGCCGTCACCATGCTGCGGGTAAAGGTCGGCTCCAGGCGCCGGCATCCACGCTGTTCCGTTCCGTCTTCATTGAATACCAGCGCGCCCAGAATACCGAAATCCTCACATCGCCCGGCTTCAGCGAGCAAATTGCCGATGGTGTGCGGATAGATTTCACAATCCGGGTTGAGCAACAATACGAAGGGGGAGGCCCCCTGCTTCGCGCCCAGGTTTACCGCCTTTGAAAACCCCAGGTTTTGCGAATTCTCGATTATATGCAGCTGATGCTGCCCGGAATCCAGAGCCCGGACCCGTTCCAGGCTTTCATCGGCGGAAGCGTTGTCAACGATGGTCAGCGATACGGGCACCTCGGTACGCAAAACGGAATCCACGCAACGCGCCAGAAAATTACCCGCATTGTAATTAACCACCACCACATCACAATGGGGCTGAAGGCCTTCGGGTTTAGTCATGACGATGCAAATAGGGGGTTAACCAGCCTTTGGCCATGGCGGCGGTGATGTCCACGCCTGCCTCGTTAGGCCGGGCCGGGTGTTGTCGGGCCTTGCGCTTGCGGATTTGTGCGGGCAAACCCTTGATAGCATGCCATTTCGCTTTGAATATTACACCCGGACGCCCTTTTACAGTGTAAAACACAATACTCACAATATTCATCAACAGGTGTTGCAACATATAACGCCAGCGCGGCCCGGCCGGCATGTTTTTAAAATACGTCCAGACCAGGTTTCTGTGCCCGTGATATATGGAAAAATCACTCTCACGTTCGGTAATCGCGGAACCCACATGATAGGTAATCGCAGCACTAACATGCTGGCACAAATAGCCTGCCATGCGCAACCTGAACCCCAGATCAACGTCTTCGATATAACAAAAGTAATCTTCGTCAAAACCACCCACGTCAAGCACCGCCGAACGCAGATAAAGGGCCGATGCCGCACACGGGGCAAAAAAAGGTAAGCGGCTTGGCGGCGAATCAACGGCCTGCCCGTTTTTACGCCGCCACATCAACCCGCTGACATGATAACAATCGCCCTGTCCATCCAGCACCGCATGGTTTTTGGCATCGATTAACTCGGAAGAAAATACGCTTACCTGCGGGTTTTCTCTGATTGCTAACAGCAGCACCCGCAACCAGTTTTCCGCCACAAAGGCATCGGGGTTAACCAGCGCTACCCAGGGTTTTTCCGTCGCTTTAATCCCCAGGTTGTTGCCCGCTGCGAAACCGGTATTGCTACCGGCATCGATGTAATTGACTTCGGGAAACCCGGCTTTGGCTGCAGCCTCAGAGCCGTCTTCACTGGCATTGTCCACCACGATTATCTCACCCGGCCGTTCGGGCAGGGCGTACAGGGCCTCGAGGCAGCTGATTAAATACTCACCCGCATTGTAATTAACAACAATAACCGCGACATCATCGGCTGTCGCCGATGTGCGGCTCTTAGCCTTCGTCACGCCCGTAAACCTTACGAATAGTGTAGGTCGGTTTGTCCTGAGATTCGTGATAAGTACGCGTGATCATTTCAGCAAGCAGGCCGGAGGTAATGAATTGCAAGCCGATAAAAACCAGCAATACCGCCAGCAACAGTGCCGGCCTGTCACCCAGGCCCACGCCGAAAAACAGTTTCTGAATGCTCAAATACAAACCAATCAATACACCCAGAGAGGTGCTTACCAGGCCGATTGCACCAAAAAACTGTAAGGGCCGTGCGGAATAGTTCATCAGGAATTTAACCGTAATCAAATCCAGGATGACGCGAAAGGTGCGCGAAATACCGTATTTTGACACCCCGGCAGTCCGCGCGCGGTGGTTTACCTTGACCTCGGTAATTCGCGCGCCGACCCAGCTTGCAATAGCAGGAATAAAACGATGCATCTCACCGTACATCGACAACTGCTTGGCGGTATCCCAACGGAAGGCCTTCAAAGAGCAACCGTAGTCGTGCAATTTAACGTCGGTGGTAAAACCAATTAATTTGTTGGCTATTTTCGAGGGGATAAGGCGTAAAAACAGCCCGTCCTGGCGATCATAGCGCCAGCCTGAAACCAGATCATAACCTTCGTCAATCTTCGCCACCAGCATTGGGATATCACGCGGATCA
>JAAELZ010000090.1 GCA_024226105.1 Pseudomonadota bacterium
AAACTATGCCGCCCAGCCCAACACCACAGATCAGATGAATTAAACTGCTTTCTTTATAGCTGAGTTCAAATGCGTTGACAAAATTTTGACTGCACATGCTTTGCAGGTTCATAATGGGTTCAATTGAAAACGGATATAAGCTGATGAACAATCTAAATGCACCCACTCGAATCCATACGCTGGAACTCGGTCCGATGGAGAATTTTATTTACCTGATCGAAGATACAAAAACAAAACGCACTGCAGTGGTTGACCCTGCCTGGGAGCCACTGGAGATTCTTAAGCTGGTGGAACAAAAAAAGTTGAATATTACCGATATTTTGCTAACCCACAGTCATCATGATCACATCAATGCGATTGATAATATTCTGCTTGAATTTGACGCAGAATTGCACCTGACACACACTGAAGCCGAATTCTGGGGCCAGGCTGGTACGCATCCAAGCCTACACTATGGAGGAGAATTCCTCAGCCTGGGGGACACTGAAATCGAAATTCTGCACACCCCCGGCCACACCCCCGGCTCAGCCTGCTACAAAGTACAGAACCAGCTGATTACGGGCGATACCATGTTTGTTTTCGGCTGCGGGCGCTGTGATCTCGCGGGGGGCGACCCGAATCAGATGTTTGACACCCTGAATAAAATGAAAAACGATCTTCCTGCCGCGACTGAAATACTACCGGGGCACAATTACGCTGTTAAAACGACATCGAGTATGCAGGAACAAGCCGAAGGTAACCCCTTTTTACATTTTGCGGAACAACGAGATTTTGTCAATTTCAGGATGAAGCGACATGGCCAGGTACGCCAGTCACCGTATGATGCAGTCGCTAAGGCATGCGCGCACGAATGGCTGCATGATTAGAACTTGGTTCAGAAAACGAGGATTATGAAAGAGAGAAAGCGAACAGTTGCAGAAAGCTTAAACCAGGGCCAACTGAAATACAAAAAGTGCCCGCAGACTGCGTGGCATGCAGAGAAATTAATCACTCTACGGGCACTTGATACACCGAATGGCGGCTACGCCTAATCGGCTTGCTGGTTACGA
>JAAELZ010000091.1 GCA_024226105.1 Pseudomonadota bacterium
ATCTATTTTCGACCCAGAAGCGAGCCCAGTACTCCACGTAACAAACGCCCGCCTTCACCACCCAGTGATCGCGCAAGGCTTTTAATGAGTGCTTCACTTGCGGTCTGGCGTTGATAACCACTGGATTTCTTTCGCGGTTTTTTTGCCTCGCGTAACTCGGCTTCCCGTTCTTTCTCTGCCTGTTCCTCAGCTTCAAGTTCAGCCAGTTGACGCATTTTTTCATCAGCACGAATCTTGAGTAGTTCCTTGGCCGAATCACGATTAACCGCCTCTTCATAACGGCCGTACATCGGAGAACGGCTCACCGTAGCCGTACGTTCTTTCTCTGTCACCGGGCCAATACGCGATTGTGGAGGCCGAATTAGGGTTCTTTCCACCATGGTCGGTGCGCCCTTTTCATCGAGCACCGATACCAACGCTTCTCCCACACCTAAATCCGTGATCGCGGCCACCGAATCAAGGTTCGGGTTGGCACGAAAATTCTGCGCAACAATTTTCACCGCCTTTTTCTCTTTGGGGGTGAAGGCACGCAAGGCATGCTGGATTTTCATTCCCAACTGCCCGAGCACGTCCTCGGGAATGTCCATAGGGCTTTGGCTGACGAAATAGATACCCACCCCTTTAGAACGAATCAGGCGTACCACCTGCTCGATCTTATCCAGCAGTGCATCGGGAGCATCGTCAAAAATCAGGTGTGCTTCATCAAAAAACAGCACAAATTTGGGTTTATCCATATCGCCCACTTCGGGCAGGTTCTCAAACAGTTCTGACAACATCCATAACAGAAAGGTTGAATAGAGTTTCGGCCCTTTATTCATCACCGTGGTCACATCCATGATATTAATCACGCCCTGGCCGGAGTAATCTACTTTCATAAAATCGTTAAGGTTCAATGCCGGTTCACCCAACAGAGTTTCACCGTCCTGCTGTTCGAGTACCAGCAAATCCCGCTGGATGGCACCGATGCTGGCACTGGTGAAATTACCGTACTCACCAACCAGTTCTTTGCGATTCTCATTCATCCAGCTCAGCAAAGCCTGAAGATCTTCCAGATCCAGCAGCAATAAACCTTCCTCATCGGCTATTTTGAACGCAGCATACAACACGCCTTCCTGAGCGCCACTGAGCCCCAGCAGGTTCGAAATCAACAAGGGCCCGAGTTCACTGACTGTGGTGCGTACCGGGTGGCCCTTTTCGCCATACATGTCCCAGAATGCCACCGGGTTTCCGCGCAACTGAAAACCTTCTATACCGATCGATTCAATCCGTTCGTCTACTTTTGGATGCGGTCTTCCCTGCATCGCCAGGCCCGAGACATCGCCCTTAACATCTGCCAGGAATACGGGCACACCCGCGCGGGAAAAACCCTCGGCGAGAATCTGCATGGTAATGGTTTTACCAGTGCCGGTCGCCCCGGCAATCATGCCGTGGCGATTAGCCATTTTTGCATTCAGCGCAACGTGTTTACCATCTGCGCCCCCGATTAATATCCTGACAGGATCAGTTGTGTTCATTTTGATTTGGACCTTTTCTTGTTGCGGGTTATTTCCTGTATTGTAATACCTATGCCGCTATCACGCAGACTATTCACCCGAAATTCTAGTGAATTGCTCATTCTTCTGATGCGAACCCTGTTTCCAATTTAACCCGCGTCAATACATCAACTATTAAACTCATTGATTCCGGCGGCACCTATGCAGGCGCCCGACAAATGCACAGCAGGTATTCACTGAAATGGAATGGGAGTAACCGGAGGCGGGACTTTAGTCCCACTTGAGTACGGCTTTAACGGGACCGAAGTCCCGTTTCCATTAACACAGGCCGTAGGTGCGTTACGCTGAACGTTTAAGCTGCTCCTTTTGCATATTGGTCAGCGCATCGGGAATGACTTCGGCACCGGCTTCAAATGCGGCTTGCTGGCCATCGACAATTTCCTGCCAGTACTTGTTCATGGCTGCATGTTTGTCGGATTTAAGCAGTTCCACATATTCCAGGAATTCGGGTTCCTGCAAGCCCATCTCAATCCAGTAATCCAGATAACCTTCGAATAAATCAGCCATGCGCCGGGTTTCCCAGGGCGTGGTTTTATTGCCTTCCAGTGCGTTAATCTCCTGCGCGAGTTTGTAATGATGCGCCTTAAAATCGATATCCAGGCCGTAATGAGCGCTTAATATTTCGTCCGTAATGGTTTCAGACCAGTTACGATGAAATCGGCATACACCGTAGTTATCCGTAGAAAGCTCATACACCATGCGTTCAACATTTTTGCGGCCCAGAGCGTTCGGTGCGACAAAATCATTTCCGTAGTATACGTAATATTTCCCCATCATCGGCATCGGGCTACCCATGCCGGGAACCCAGTACTGATTGGGTACCATGTGGCCCTTCTCACCATGGTTCAGAAACACCGCTCTGTGCAAGGGATCACCCTCAGGGTGCGCTTCCTGCACGGCATGGGCGGCGGCACGGATACCTTTGCGAAAAATTGCCGCTTTGGGTTCCCACAATATCGCGTCCACCAGCGCCATCGCATACCGGGCATGACGCATCCCGTCTTCAACCAGGTCGTGTTCTTCGCGGGTTTTGGCAAAGCGAAATTTAATGCCTTCGGGTTCGGGTAGGCCATATTCTGCTGCCGGAATCGCACCATCGACCAGGCAGTCCATCATCCAGGCCAGGGTGCCGCCCATCTGGATTGCGTCAAAACCCATCGCATCAACATGATCGTTGATGAGTTCGGCTGCACGCTGGTCAAAAATGCCTAATTGCGGGCCGAGAGATTGATAGGGTTCGTAATCTTTTTTAAACTTACCGTGCATTTTTTTGCACTTGACCAGGCAGGGCTCGCCACAGTTTTCGTAGTTTTCCGTTTCAATGGTTTCCTCGTTGAACTGCTTGAGAAAGTGCGATGCAATAAACTCGGAATGCTGCTGCCTTCGATCATCTGCGCTGGCATACAGGCTCTGATAGTTATACGTCATCAGACGATCACGATTTGTGTGCAGATTCACACCAAAGGTTCCACCGGTTTTGAAATCCGGGTGATAGCGGTATTTTTGTGTGACCGATAAATCATATTTCGCCGCCTTCTCACCAAAATGCTCAAGGAAATACTCGTTAATTTCCTTTGAGCTGCTTAAATCGAATTCTTTCCACTCACCACCGAAGATACAGGCAACGATATTGTGCTGCCGGAACAACTGGCTGCCCATGCCGCCGCGGCCGCACCACTCTACTGTTGGTGTGATAACGCCTTTGGCGACTGTGTTCGAAGCGATCGCGCCTTCACTGGTTTGCTCAGACGACGGACCAACCGCAAACACCCGAACCTGTTTCGCCGGAAAGTTATCTTTGTAGGCCTCAAATACGGCCTCCTGAATACCAAACACACCCAGCACTTTCTCACCTTCGGCGTTAGCATGACCCTTCCAGGCCCGGGCATAATTCGCAAATGGGATAATCTCAACCCGGTGTTCACCATCTTTATAGTTTAACGATAACACGCTCGGCTCAGCCGCCCGGCCACGCAAACAGACATAGTTCACCCCAAAGTGTCGTAAGGTATAGGCGGCGCCGCCCAGGGATGAAATATAAAAGCCATCCCACTGTGGGCTATAACCCGTCACCATCATGCGGCGCGCGCCGGATATCGAGCTGCCGTGCAGCAGGCCTGAGCCAAAGGTGAAGCTTTTATTGTCCTGCTGATATCGTTTCCAGCCATGATCAATCGGGCCGAGGATTTCCTGCTCAAGACCAATCGGTTTTACTTCCCACTCGCCACTGTCGAGCTGAATGATGCATTCATTTTGCTTTAGGATATTTGCCATGATTCGATGAGTATTGCAGGGGTGCGCAGATTAAATAGCGCGCGATTCTAACATTATAATTTAACTATCTCGCACTAAGAACGCAGGGCATTGAGCACTTTTTGATGCAGCTCAATGTTTGCTGAAGCGACGATTTGATCACCCGAATTTAGACGCACGGGTTTGCCATCCCAGTCGCTGATACAGCCACCCGCGCCTTCGACTACCGGCACCAATGCCATGTAATCATACGGCTCGAGACTGGCTTCCACCACGATCTCGGTAAAACCCGAAGCAAGCAGCCCATAACCCAGGCAATCTGCACCAAAAACCGAAAACTTACTCTGATCGGCCAACACCTGATAGCGTTGCATGGCGGCGTCATCAAACATTTTGGTAGTAGTGGTATAGGTGGAAGCATCCCCTATCTCACTCACCGTTTGATTTGTCTGCACCGGCTGACCATTGTACAGCGTGGGCTGGCCCTTTACCCCTATCCAGCGGTCACCCAGGGCCGGCAAATCAACCAGACCCAACACTGGTTTACCTTCGTAGGCCAGGGAAATCAGAGTGCCAAAAGTAGGTTTCCCGGTTGAGAAACTGGTGGTTCCGTCAATCGGATCAACCACCCATACCCAGGCTGCGTCGGTTGCCGTTTGCCCCGTTTCCTCACCGTAAAATCCGTGTGCTGGAAAACGCCGGGTAATTTCATCGCGGATCAGTGCTTCGGTTTGCTTATCGGCAATGGTGACAGGCGAGCGATCTGCCTTGTGCGCAATATCAAGCGGCTGACGAAAATATTTAAGTGAAATTTCACCTGCAAGATCTGCAATTTCAATCGCCGCATCAACAGCGGCCTGGTCAACGGTGGGGGTCATTTTGGGGAAAACCTGAAGAAATTATTGTGATTTATCAGCGCTTAGCCGTAAAAAGCCGGCATCTTCCATTATGCTGTAAACTGAGGGCAATACGAACATAATCAGCAGGGTAGAGGTCAGCATGCCAAACACCACACTGGTCACCAGCGGCACAAGAATCAGCGCCTGCGTACTGGTTTCAAACAGCAGGGGCGTCATACCGGCGACGGTGGTAATTGATGTCAGGAATATAGCACGAAAACGATCCCGCACCGCCTGACTTGCGGCATCATGTAAGGCCAAACCATCCTCGACATGATTTTTAACAAAAACCACCAGCAAAATGGAATCATTCACCACAATACCCGCGAGCGATACGAAACCAATCATGCTCGGCAGGGTAAAATCCAGCCCCATGATCAGATGCCCCCAGACCGCTCCGATCAATGCAAGCGGTATATTCAGCATTACGATCGCAGGTTCCCGATAATTACGAAAAATCAGGCTAAGCAATAAAAATACGCCCAGCGCGCCAAGGCCAAAGCCGGTCAGAATTGAAAACTTGGTTTCGTCGCCGCTTTCCACTTCACCCTTGAGGCTGATCGTTACACCGGGATAACGCGTCTGTAACCCCGGCAAAAAATCCCGCGCGGTCGCGGCAATAATTTCGGAGGTATTTGCGACATTTGCATCTACGTCCCCATAAAGAGTCACCGTGCGCTTATGGTTCACATGCCCGATACGCGCAAATTCACGTTTTTCGGTGATTTTCGCCACGCTGCCGAGAGGAATCGGTATCCCCTTATTTGAAAACACCGTTAAATCATCAAAATCTTTTAGTTCCTCGCCGCCGCGACTATCCAGTTTTGCAATGATTTCATACGCTTCACGACCCTGGTAAATCTCGCTGACTTTTAGACCCTGGTAGGCTGCTCTAAGTTGTGAAGACAAGCTGCGCGCATCCACGCCTGATGCCAACGCGCCCTGTTGTAAGGTCACTGTATACTGGGGTTTACCGGGTCGTAGATCATCCAGCAAGTTCGAAACCCCATCATAACCCGTCAACCAGCTCTGCAATTCCCATGAGGCTTGTGAGAGGCGGTTCAAATCAGACCCGCTCAAGCGAATTTCAATGGCACGGCCGGCGGGGCCGATTACAGGTTCGCGAAATTGTACGCTTAGCGTGCTCGGTAAGTCGCCACTGTTTTTACGCCATAAACGGGTTATTTCAGCAATCGTGGTATTGCGTAGTTCCGTACTCAACAAGTCCAGACTCAGGGTCGCCAGATGGGCCCCGTTTTCGGGCACATCGGCATGCTCGCCATAGCGTAGCTGTACAGTTTCGACCAGCGGTGCTGATTCACTCTTGTTCAAGGTTTCAAGTGTTTTATCCAATGCCTCGAGCAGCGTTTGCATCACTTTTTCGGTTTCTGCAAGCGGCGTGCCCTGCGCCAGCAATACACGCGCATCCACGGTATTACCTTCAAGATCAGGAAACGCTTTAAATTTGACCGTGCCGGTTGCGAGCAGGCCGATTGAGAACACCAGCATGGCGCAAGCAATGCCCACGGTAATGTAACGATAACTCATCGCAAGATCTGCGATTTTTCCAACACCTTCCTGCAGTTGATTGAACACACTCTCAATCCTCTGACGCGATTTGGGCGGTGGTTTATGATGCGTATGTTGCAAGCTATGCATCAGGTGATGGGGCAATATTAGAAAAGCCTCAATGAGGCTGATGGTCAATACCGAGAGCAATACCACTGGCAACGCTCCCAGAATTTGTCCCATCTCACCTTTCATTATCAGCAAGCTGCCAAACAAGAATGTCGATGTCAGATACGAGCCGAATACACCTGTCAATACCCGCCGCGCACCATCAATGGATGCGTTGAGCGGTGACTTTCCCTTTTTATATTCATGCGCAATACTCTCGGATAACACGATGGCGTCATCCATCAGAATACCAATCGCCATCAGCAGTGCAACCATGGAAATCATGTTGATGGTAATGCCAAACATCACCATCATGGCCAGGCCTCCGAGAAATGAAATCGGCAGACCCAGCGCTACCCAAAAGGTATATCGCCAGTTAAAAAAGAAAAAAAGAGCCAATGCGGCCAACAACAAACCCTGCCAGCCGTTCTTCATCAGCAGGCGAAGACGATCACCTACCATGGTCGCGCTATCCTGGGTAA
>JAAELZ010000092.1 GCA_024226105.1 Pseudomonadota bacterium
CTATCCTCTGGACGGAACCGACTATACCGGCATACAGCGCCTGGAGGGCTACCGCCTGGGGCAGCAGGGTATCGCGCGATCAGGTAAGTTGCCGTCCGGCGCCCTTCTGGAGAAGAGCCAGGTGCAGCCACAACTGGAGAACGCCGGTGAGCTAGGAATACCGCAGGTGGATAGAGCATTCAGTGAGCAGGTCAGGAAATTGCTGCGGGCACCTTCCTATGGCATAGCGGTTCTGGATCTGACTGACCGGGATAATCCCGTGTATGGGGAGCACAATGCCGGGCAATCGTTCAATCCGGGGAGTGTCGGGAAGCTGGCGGTAGTGATGGGTGTTTTTCAGTCCCTGGCCAGCATCTATCCGGATGATATACCGGCCAGGGAAAGTGTACTGAAAAATACAATAGTGACGGCTGATGGGTTCATTGACACCGATCATCATGTGGTGCCGTTCTGGCGAGCGGAAGAAAATAGAATCCAAAAGCGCAAGCTGCATAAGGGTGACCGCGCCAGCTTATGGACCTACCTCGACTGGATGCTTTCGGCCAGTTCAAACGCGGCTGCCTCAATGGTCATCAAGCAGCTCATGTTGCTGGAGAAATTCGCTGAGGATTACCCTGTTACGGAACGCCAGCAGCAGGAATTTTTTAATAGTTCAAGCTCAGAGCTGGGTAACATACTGCATGATGGACTTGAGAATGGTGTACGAGGAGGGGGGCTTGACCCACACAAATTCCGGCAGGGCGGATTTTTTACTTCGGGTGGCAAGAAACGTGTGCCCGGGGGAAGCAGTACCGCAACCCCCAGAGAGGCACTACGCTTTTTGTTTAACCTTGAGCGTGGCGAGGTGATTGATGCGTTTTCCAGTCGCGAAATAAAGCGCCTGCTTTATCTGACCCAGCGTCGCATTCGCTATGCTTCGTCACCGGCGTTGCATGAAGCCGCGCTCTATTTTAAGTCCGGTTCCCTGTATCGTTGCAAACCGGAAGCCGGGTTTAGCTGTAAAAAATATCAGGGCAACCGTACAAATCTGCTCAATTCTGTGGCAATAGTGGAATCGCCGGCAGGTGATCCGCAGGGCTTATTCTATATGGTGGTGATTACATCCAATGTGTTGAAGCACAATGCTGCTGTAGACCATCAAACACTGGCTACCCGCTTACACCGATTGATGCAGGCGCGCCACCCGCCAGCGTCTGCCCGGAAAAAATGAGCTTATCCATTTCCACAATCAACCTGGTCAACCACTGTCCACCCGACTGGTTTTCTACCAGGCCGACCGCAATATAACGTCGTCCATCACGCTCTACAATGGCGCTGTCTGCGTGATATTGTCGCCATGAGCCTGACTTCCGATAGACGGCAGAGTCGGGATGGGTTTTTTTCAGGCCCTTGACAAATTTGTGATTGATCGCCGGTTTGCTCAGCATCTCCTTCATTTCCACGGTAAGTTGTGGAGAGACCAGCCTGTTGGTTTGCAGTAAATAGTAAAAACGGGCGACCTGCATGGCCGTTGCACCGTGAGACAAATTATGCAAGGGGTCGCGCCGCCATGCGGGGGACTTGCCATATTCCTTGCCTACCCACAGCCCGCCATTGCGATCGGGATCATAGAGTTTATAGCGAGGGGTTTGCAATAATTCGGCCAGGTGTTCCTTGCCAACCTTCCGCAGCATGGTTGTTGCGGCCTGGTTGGAAGAGTTTCGAATCATCCGTGTCATCAGATCACGGTTTTCCCTGTCCAGCTTCATTGTGCCGCTTTCGATACGCTCAAATGCGCCCAGCAGAATGGCGATCTTTGGCAGACTGGCAGCATACATCATTTCGCTGCCATTAATAGCGGCGACTTTGGGGTTTTGCGGGTCGGTGATATCAACCAGCGTCAGCGCCAGCTTTTTATCAGTGGCAGGTTTATTCAACGCCAGCTTATGCAGCGATGCCTGTAACTGAGCTTGCAATTGCGGGTCAACACAATTGTCGAGAACAGGGTAGGGGCTTTGTGCAAAGAGGGGTGTTGAAAGAACGATTAGCAGATAAAAAAGGAAAGAAACGCTATTTTTCATATAGACTTATCAGTATGCGGTTGATTGCGCATTATTAACAAAAATTGTTCAGGATGCAAATGGGTACGTTTATACAAAAAAACAAGGGTGGAGACCTGGAGCCCCGGTTACAAAAGCCAGCGGTGAGGTCGGCGGTCATGTTTGTCAATTTTTTCCTCATTATCATGGCGCTGTATCAGCTTAAGCCCGCGAGCCGCTCTTTGATCCTGGATGCGATCAGCGCTGATTATTTGCCGTATATATGGATTGGCTCGGCTGTTGTCCTGTTTGTTTCGATCGTGATGTATGAGCGCCTGCTTGATCGATTTGGGCGTTTCCAGATGGTGCTGGGAACAGCCACCGTTTTTATTCTGATTCTGGTGTTGTTCTGGCTTGGTTTTAACGGGGCATCACCGGCGCTTGCGATCGCATTTTATATTTTTGTCGATTTGTTCGGCGTTGTATTAGTAGAACAGTTCTGGAGCCTGGCCAACAGCGTCTATGCTACCCATGAAGGTAAAAGCTGGTATGGTCTGGTTGGAACCGGTGGCCTGATGGGTGGCGCAGTCGGCAGTGCGGCGGCGGCTATGTTGATAAAATCAACGCCGCTGCAAACCATCGACCTATTGCTGGTGGGTGCCGCAATCGTTTTTCTTATTTTGCTTTTAACGTGGTGGTTGGGCAAGCAGGAGATTTTTGAGCGCGCTTCGATCAAATCCGGGACATCTTCACAAAAACGGGGATGGCGGCACCTGTTCAGGAGTCGCTACCTGCTGCTGATCGCGGCAGTATTGCTCATGGTCCAGCTGGTCTCCCCGATGATTGAGTTCCAGTTTATGCATGTTATTGAAGACAGATATACGGAGCGGGAGGCGCGTACCGAAGCCTTGTCTTTCTTTTTCAGCATACTCAGTGCGTTTGCAGTTACCGTGAACCTGTTGGTCACACCGCTGCTATTGCGAAAATTTGGTGTGCTCGCGGGTTTGCTCGTCCAGCCAGTGATGATGCTCATTTCGACCTTCGGCTTTATGTTAAATCCCGGCCTCTGGTCTGCCTCCATTATGAAAATCAGTGATCGTGGTCTTTCATACTCGATCAACCGAGCATCGAAGGAATTGCTGTATATACCCGTCGATCCCGATGTGATGTACCAGGTCAAGGGCTGGATAGATATGTTCGGTTATCGTACCTTCAAGATTTTTGGTGCGTTGATTATTATAGCCTTAGCCCAGATGACATACATTGTGATTGATCTGAACTGGATTATAATGCTGGGCTGCGCAATATGGGTTGGACTTCTAGTGGTTCTACACCGCGATTATCTGGCAATCATGCAGCATAAACAGTCGGTGTTCTAGAGCAGAGTAACCCTGTTCCATCCAGCTAAGCTAGTTTTTCCTCAGTTTAACGAGTACCCTTCTGGTTTTATCCCGATTCTCCGGAGGCCCAGCTAAGAGTGGGGTGCCCAATACCACTTAATTCGCTATATAGTGTAATTCCGTAAACTGCTTTCGTAATCCGGAAACATCAGCGGCAATCTCCGCTGGTTCTCGACGTTGCAATAAGCTGTCAGCGATATATCCGGCCAGTTCAGGCATATGCTTAGCCGTCATCCCGGTGCGTACAATTTCGGGCGTGCCAAAACGCAGGCCATTCATATCCCCGCTTACTTCCGGCAAAGGCAGGCCGATTCCACAAGACAGAA
>JAAELZ010000093.1 GCA_024226105.1 Pseudomonadota bacterium
ATTTTCGTTGCCAGGCGTGAAAACGTTTCAACAGCTTCAGTTGCCAGGTTTTGGTATTGGCTTTTTTCCAGTTGCCCGCGGCAAATTTCACCGCTTCCATGCGCGTAGGATAAATGTGGATGGTCGACAGAATTTTATTCAAGCCCAGTTTGTGGCGCATGGCAAACACGAACTCAGCGATTATGTCGCCCGCCTGGCTGCCGACGATGGTTACCCCAAGAATCTGGTCTTTGCCCGGTTTGGTGAGTACTTCGATATAACCCTGATCCTCGCCTTCAGCGATAGCGCGATCCAGATCATCCAGCGGGTAGCGTGTTACATCATACGTGATGCCCTGTTCATCCGCTTCCTGCTTGTTGAGGCCGACACGTGCGACTTCGGGGTCGGTAAAGGTGGCCCAGGGGATAACGCTGTAATCGACCTTGATTTTTTTAAATTTGCCGAACAGAGCATTGACGCTGGCATACCAGGCCTGATGTGAGGCGGTGTGGGTAAACTGATAGGGCCCGGCGATATCGCCACAGGCATACAGGGAAGGGTAACCCGCCTGCATGAATTCGTTGACTTCGATGGTGCGGCGTTTGCTGATGGGAACTTCCAGTTCCTGCAGTCCAAAGCCTTCCAGCCGCGCGGCGCGACCGACTGCAACCAGTACTTCGTCGAATTTGATTTCAACGGATTCGCCCTGATGTTCGCAGATCAGGCTTTTCTGCCCTTCCATATTTTTAAATTCTACGGCTTTGTGGGCACATAAAACCCGAACGCCTTCCTGTTCGAACCGATTCTGAACGAATGCCGAGACTTCTTCATCTTCGCGGATCATGATTCGCGGCAGCATTTCCACCTGTGTGACTTCGCTGCCCAATCGCGCAAAACTCTGCGCCAGCTCACAGCCAATCGGACCGCCGCCCAGAACGACCAGCTTTTTGGGCAACACTTTGAGTTCCCACAGGTTATCAGAGCTAAGCGGGGTGATTTTTTCAATGCCTTTTATGGGAGGAACAAAGGGTTCTGCCCCCGCGGCAATAATGATGTTTTTTGCGGTCAGGGTTTTACCGTTGACCTCAACGCTGTAGGGACTGCTTAGTTTTCCGGCTCCCTGTATGACTTCAACACCGAGGCTGGTGTAGCGCTCCACGGAATCATGTGGTTCAATGGAAGTAATCACCTTGTGCACACGAGCCATGATGTCTGCGAAATCAAACTCCACGTCGGCCGATTTCATG
>JAAELZ010000094.1 GCA_024226105.1 Pseudomonadota bacterium
CATCAGGGGGCTACCGTTACCAAACTGGATGCGCCCTCAATGGACACCAGCATGCTGATTCCATTGCTGCTTATGTTTTTTGGTTACCAACTCTACTATTTCGCGGTCATGTTGTTACGCGTACGCAATGAGTTGCTGGATACCGAGCGGCGCACCCAATGGGTCGCAGACCTTCTAAGAGGCAGACAGGTACAGACAAAATCATGAGTGAATTTTTAAATATGGGCGGCTATGCCGTGTTCGTGTGGAGTAGTTTTGGCATCAGCTTTGTGGTGCTGTTACTCAATGTCATTATCCCTGTTATGCGGCGTAAGCAACTCATTCGCGACGTAAGCGGTCACATTAAACGTAAGCGCTAACTTATTATTTTTCCTGGCTATAAAACCCGGAACACTTCAATCAAATATTTCCCAGATGCGACCAAAACGTAAACAACGACTTCAACTGCTCATACTGCTACTGGTAGGCCTGTCCATCGCGGTTGGTTTGACCCTGATGGCGCTACAACAAAACATCAACCTGTTTTTCACGCCGACCCAGATCGTCGCAGGTGAAGCACCGCAAGGTGTCGCATTTCGTATTGGCGGGATGGTAGTCGATAACAGCCTCAAGCGCAGTGATCAGGATTTATCCGTGACCTTTGAAGTGAGCGATACCGCGCAAAATGTGCCGGTACGTTATGTGGGAATCCTGCCCGACCTGTTCCGCGAGGGACAGGGCGTGGTTGCGCTGGGCAGGCTTGAAGGCAGCACCTTTGTCGCCAGCGAAGTACTGGCCAAACACGATGAAAACTATATGGCGCCGGAAGCCGCAGAAGCCATAAAACAGGCTAATGCGCAGATGTATAAAGACAAGGACGGAGCTGAATAACCATCATGATAGCTGAAATTGGGCATTTTGCCCTGTCATTGGCACTGGTGGTTGCAATCGTGCAATCGGTTTTGCCAACGATTGGCATCAAACAGGGTTACGCCAACTGGATATCATTGGCACGCCCTGCCGCTATTTTGCAATTTGCGCTGGTCGCCATCTCTTTTGCCGCATTAACCTACGCCTTCGTCACCAGTGATTTTTCTGTCAAGCTGGCGGCCGTGCATTCAAATTCCCAGTTGCCCATGTTGTACAAGGTTTCCGGGGTTTGGGGCTCGCACGAGGGTTCCTTGCTACTCTGGACACTATTACTGTCACTGTGGGCACTGGCCGTTGCCCTGTTCAGCGGTTCTATGCCCAAACAGATCCAGGCGCAGGTACTGGCGGTTATGGGCATGATCAGCATCGGATTTTTAATGTTCATGCTGCTCACCTCCAATCCGTTTGATCGGCTGTATCCGATTCCACCGGAGGGGCGTGATCTGAATCCCCTGTTGCAGGATTTTGGCCTGGCCATTCATCCACCCATGCTTTATATGGGTTATGTCGGTTTCAGCGTCGCCTTTGCCTTTGCAATCGCTGCGATGATTGGCGGGCGTCTTGATTCGAGCTGGGCCCGATGGTCGCGCCCGTGGACCAACGTCGCCTGGTTATTTCTCACCGTGGGCATCGCGCTGGGATCCTGGTGGGCCTACTATGAACTGGGCTGGGGTGGCTGGTGGTTCTGGGACCCGGTTGAAAATGCCTCCTTTATGCCCTGGCTGGTCGGCACAGCCCTGATGCATTCGCTCGCGGCGACTGAAAAACGCGGGGTCTTCAAAGCCTGGACGGTCTTACTCGCTGTTTTCGCCTTTTCCCTGTCACTGCTCGGTACTTTTCTGGTGCGCTCAGGGGTACTAACCTCAGTACATTCCTTCGCCGCAGATCCGGGCCGGGGATTGTTTATTCTTATTTTTCTGGTGATTGTGGTGGGCGGTTCGCTGGTATTGTATGCCTGGCGCGCACCTCAGATTCGCAGCCACGTCCGTTTTGAGACCATTTCCCGGGAAACAGGTTTACTGCTGAATAATATATTGCTGGTGGTGGCCGCGTGCAGCGTATTACTCGGCACGCTTTACCCGCTGATTCTGGACGCACTGGGCCTCGGCAAAATATCAGTTGGCCCACCTTACTTTGATAATGTTTTTGTACCTCTGACAATCCCTATCGCGCTGTTTGTTGGCATTGGTGCCTACGCGCGCTGGAAACGCGATACGCTTTCCCGGATTGCCCCGAAACTCCTGGTTCCCCTGATTTTGAGTATCGCTATTGGCTTTGCAATCCCCCTGCTGCAAACCCATTATTCAATCAATGCGGCCTTAGGCGTCACCGTGGGAGCCTGGACTATTCTGACCAGCCTGAGCCTGGTGTATGACCGCATCAGGAAAGCATCCGGGTTTAAAGCCTTTTCCAGCGCACCACTGGGTTTTTATGGCATGATTCTGGGGCATATTGGCCTCGGCGT
Source organism: Pseudomonadota bacterium (assembly GCA_024226105.1). GTDB lineage: Bacteria > Pseudomonadota > Gammaproteobacteria > Arenicellales > Poriferihabitantaceae > JAAELZ01. The sequence continues at coordinate 2,375 of JAAELZ010000094.1, forward strand.
ATTCGTCATCGGCGTGACCCTGACCTCCGCCTACAGTATCGAGAAAGATATTCGCATGGAATCCGGCGATACCTTTGAGGTCGCGGGTTACACCTTTGCGTTCAGCGGCGTAAAAAGTGCACAGGGGCCAAACTATGTGGCTCAGCAGGGCATTGTCGAAGTAAGTAAGGGTGACAAGACCATTGCGCACCTGGAACCCCAAAAACGCAGTTATTTCAGTGGTATGCCGATGACTGAAGCCTCAATTGATGCCGGATTCTTTCGGGATTTATACGTCGCACTGGGAGAACCCATCGGGACGGAGGGTGCCTGGGCTGTGCGCATCTATCACAAACCTCTGATCCGCTGGATCTGGCTGGGCACCCTGATTATGGCATTGGGCGGCGCGCTCGCTGCGGCCGATCCACGCTATCGCAGGCTGGCGCTCAAAGACGCCCGGGCCAAAACATCAGAAGATTCTGCCCCGACAGGGGAAAAGAAATCAGCCTCGTCAACATCCTCGTCGGATACAGCCCTGGCCTGAAGGGGGCCGGAGATCAGAGAAAAGACATATGAATCGATATCTGTTACCCCTGGCCGGATTTATCGTATTAGTCGGCTTCCTCGCGGTGGGTTTGAAGCTGGACCCCAAAGAGATTCCATCGCCCTTAATCAACAAACCGGCACCGGTCTTTTCCGTACCCACGCTGTTTGATGCCGGACAATCAATCGGCACTCAACAACTCAAGGGCCAGGTCTGGCTGCTTAATGTCTGGGCGTCATGGTGCACGGCCTGCCGTCAGGAACATCCCCTGCTTAATGAAATGGCGGAGCAGGATATGCTACCCATCATCGGCCTGAACTACAAAGACCAGCGAGATGACGCCATTAAATGGTTGGGGGAACTTGGGAATCCCTACACTATTATCGCACACGACCTGAAAGGCGATGTCGGTATTGATTTCGGGGTATACGGAGTGCCCGAAAGCTTCCTGATCGATAAAAAAGGCCAGATTCGCTACAAACAAATCGGTCCGTTTACCGTGGACAGCATACAAAAAACGCTTATTCCCCTGGTCAAAACACTGCAGGCCGAATCATGAATACCTTTACTCGTTTTGCTTTTATCCTGATGCTGTTCCCCTTGACGCTGTTCGCACGCATCGAAAGTCATCAATTTGACAGCGCATCCCAGGAAGCTTTGTACGTCCAACTTAACAAGGAATTACGCTGCCTGGTGTGCCAGAACCAGAACCTGGCGAATACAAATGCCGATCTGGCCAAGGATTTGCGGGAAAAGGCCTACGAGATGGTCAAGGCCGGCAACACCCACGACGAAATTACAGAATACATGATTGCCCGCTACGGTGATTTTGTGCTGTATCGCCCACCAGTTAACAATTCCACCTACCTGTTGTGGCTGGGCCCGTTTGTTTTCCTGCTGATTGCGCTATTAGCCCTGTTTTTTTTCATTCGCAAAAAATCGTCTAAGGATGATGCGCCTACCGCTGAGCAATTAAAATCAGCACGCAAACATCTCGACAATTGATTATCTATCTATGTCAGTAATCTGGATTATTTCGGCCGTACTCTGTCTGCTAAGTTTGTGGATTTTGTGGCGCCCCTTACGCAGCCATTCCATACTCAAAATGGAAAGTATTCAACAACGCAATATTGCCATTGCAAATGAACGCGCACTTGAAATTGATTCGGCTTTTGATGCCGGCGATATCAGTGCTGAAGAACATGAGCAGTCACGTAATGATCTGGAAACTGCCCTCGCCGATGAACTTGTCACGTCAACAGAACTCAAAGACCAGTTTAAACATGCCCCAATATACTCCAGCCTGATCGCACTGATTTTGGTGCCCGTGCTGGCCTTTGGCCTGTATAGTTTTACCTCAACGTATAAACCGGATGCCATGGCGGGCGCGATGGCGGGCAGCAGTGAAAAAGCGCCTTCACTGGAGGAAATAATTACCCGCCTTGAAGA
>JAAELZ010000095.1 GCA_024226105.1 Pseudomonadota bacterium
AAACATCACCGGCTTTTTTGCGGTATTCCGAAGTGCTGTATGCAACACGGCCCGTTTCTCGGTGCGATTGATTTTCTCGCCTGAAAACATGTCTGCAATGGCCTGGTTCAACCCCGCTTCGCGGGCCAGGGCGATCAGTAGTTCCAGTGTTTGCCGGGTTATTCTATTTTTTGAATAGTCGAGCAGAATTTGCCCCTGGCTTAAGGTAAAGCGTTCGGCGCGCCCTGCGTCCTCACCAAACAGGTCGCGCATATGCAAGGTCGATATTTCATCATAGTGAGCCTGCAGCGCTTTCCATGAGTCGGTTAGAGTAATTAGCGGTTTGGGCATTAAACAGGGCGGGTGGAGTGATCAGAGATTTTTATCGCGTGGAGTATACCAATACTGCTCTAGCATGTGTTATCCGATAGGGCTTGTAAAAAGCCACCCATCATTCCCGTTACTACGGTTAAAATCAGGCGCTATCTGTTTTTCACATGACTGCCCTGTATGTTTATTCACCCTCAATTTGACCCGGTTGCCATCTCCATTGGCCCACTCGCCATTCGCTGGTATGGTTTGATGTATTTGTTTGCCTTTGCGGCAGCCTGGGTACTTGCGACATATCGCGCGCGGCAGCCTGAATCAGGCTGGAAGGTTGAAGAAATATCCGATCTGGTTTTCTACTGTGCGCTCGGGGTGATTCTGGGCGGCCGTCTGGGTTATGCGCTGTTTTATAACTTTGCGTACTATGTTGAACACCCTCTGCAGGTATTTTATGTCTGGACGGGTGGTATGTCGTTCCACGGCGGGTTAATTGGCGTGTTGATTGCGATGCTGGTGTTTGCCCGAAAAACCGGCCGGGTATTTCTACAGGTGGGTGATTTCGTCGCGCCATTGTGCGGTATCGGCATTGCGGCGGTGCGTTTTTCCAATTTTATTAATCAGGAGTTGTGGGGCAGGGTCACAGATTTACCCATCGGTATGGTATTTCCGCTTGCAGGCCCTGAAGCCAGGCACCCCTCACAATTGTACGAAGTCCTTTTGGAAGGCATTGTTCTATTTATCATCGTCTGGATATACACCAATAACAAGCGGCCGTTAGGTAAGCCGTCCGGGTTGTTTCTCATTATTTACGGCATTTCGCGCTTCGGGGTTGAATTCGTGCGAGAACCGGATGCGCACCTCGGGCCGGTCGCCCTGGGCTGGATGACCATGGGGCAGCTTTTAACCCTGCCGATGATTTTTATAGGAGTTTTGTTGTTTGCCGGTGTGTTTAGCAAGGCCGCCAAACGGTAGCTCAAGGCGAGATACGAACCACATTGCACCTTTCATCGGCTTGAACAGGGTGTGGTTCACGGCATCCTACTGGGGAAGCTCATATGAAGCACATCCAGTTTCGTGAAGAGTCTCGTTACCCCCCGGTTACTACTATTGAGCCGATTTCCCTGATTTGGGCGATGATAACTGGAAGTGTTTCGTAAACTCAACTTGCGACCGTGATGCCGGCGAATGTGCTGTCTTCAGGAAACAGTGAAAATGCGTTATTTTTATGGGTGAGAGTGGAGGTTTTGGCCAGGCGAATGATGAACCTTTCGTCTAAGTCAGTTAGTCTTTAAGGCGATAAAGCGATAAGAAGGGCGCCTTTTGGGCACCCTTTTTTGTCTGTATTGTTTAGAATACAACCGTTAGCCGGTTCTTTCACGTAATTCAGGGTGCACTGGTTCGCCTCTGGAATTACCAACAGCTTTGATCACTTGAACAGGGATACATTGTGTGGTGTAGTTGGTTTAGCAATATCAGGAGCGAAGGTGTGTCGGGCCGCGTAAAATGAAAGGGAGTTCCCAGTCCCGATTTAAGCTATCTCTAAAGCCCTCAGGATTTCCCCTGCGGGTTTTTATCGTCTCCATACTTGGTGTGGGTGCGACGGCTATTGTGCTTGGGCACCAGCCCAATGCCTTTGCTCTGCTGATGGTATTACTTTCGGTCGTCCTGATTATATTGCTGGTTTACCTGTTGTATCCGGCGCTAAGCAGCCTGGGCCTTGGGCATGGGCTGGCTCTGGCATGGTACGCGTGTATGCTGGTGCCGGGAATTATTTTCCTAATGCTCCCCTGGATTCAAACTCTGGTGTCAGATACCTGGTTTGGGGCTATTGACCATGAAACAACCCGGGTTTACCTCTGGACAATGGGCCTGTTCGTTATCCCTATTGTGCTCGGTGTCGAGCAACTGGTCTTTGCGCAGTCTGAAGTCGAAATTCTGGAAAAGGAGCACGAAGTTTCAGATCTTGATTTTCGCATACGACCACATTTTTTCTTCAACAGCCTCAATAGCGTGGCGAGTTTGATTGTAGTTGACCCTTTGCGCGCTGAGGAGGGCCTACTGGATCTGGCGGACATGTTTCGTATTATCCTCACCGATAAACGAAAGCTGGTGCCCTTCAGCGCTGAATATGAGATGGCATTCAAGTATATGACGCTTGAGAAGATGCGTCTTGGGGACAGGCTGAAAGACGACTGGCAGATCAATGACATTGATGAAACCATACTGTTGCCAATCCTGACCCTGCAACCCCTGATTGAGAATGCGATTTATCACGGCATTGAAACCCGGTTAACGGGAGGCAAGGTTTCAATTAAGGCACGACAGAGTCGCAATAATCTGTATATTACGATTATTAATCCTAAGCCGGAGGTTGGAAAAAATGTCAGAAAAGGAAACCAGATTGCGCGCGAAAACCTGGAAAACCGTTTTCGACATCTGTACAAGGGCGAGGCCTCGATCTCTTATGTTGAGACCGATAATTTTTATACGGTGACGATAAAAGTACCCGCACACATGACAATGACTTAGGGATTCGGTCACCAACCATGCCAGGCTGAAAAAATAGCCCGAAATTATCATTTTGATGACTATACAAGTGATTTTTGAGGCGTTAGAATACGCACCCTTTTTCGAAAACACTACGGAGTCACACTATGCCGAGCATCCGCGTAAGGCAAGATGATTATTTTGATGTTGTATTAAGACGTTTTCGCCGTTCGTGCGAACGCGCAGGTGTGTTCACTGAATCACGTCGTCGTGAATTCTATGAGAAGCCTACCGCTGTTAAAAAGCGTGAGAAGGCGGCCTCTGTTCGTCGCGAAATGAAGCGTGCCTCTCGTGGCCGCATTCGTCGCAGGCACACCTGCTAGTATACGGGACCTTTTTTATTCTAGAAGGCAGACACTGAGTACAGTCCCCGCTTACCCAAAGGGTAACAACTGTTTTTATCTCGTGTGTGCCTGCAGAACGCCAATAGAAGTGCCCGGCAGTTTTCCTCTTTCGAACCACTATCCGGTTCACGATTTAATAAATACCTAGATCTATGTCTTTAAAGCAGGCTATTGCGGATGATATGAAATCCGCCATGCGTGAGCGAGATTCAGTGCGCCTGGAGGCAGTACGTATGTTGCGTGCCGCAATTCAGCGCAAAGAAGTTGATGATCAGACCGAACTGGACGATGCGGGTGTGCTGGCCATTGTGCAAAAAATGGTGAAGCAATCCTGTGAGTCTATAAAGCAGTTTACTTCGGGTGATCGGTTGGACCTGGTTGAAAAAGAACAGGCCAGCCTGGAACATATCAAAGTTTATTTGCCCGCCCAGTTATCTGAAGAACAGGTTCAGACATTTATTCAGCAAGCCATTACTGAAACCGGCGCAGCAAGTCCCGGTGACATGGGTAAGGTTATGGGCTGGTTGAAACCCAGACTCAATGGCCAGGCGGATATGGGCCAGGTGAGTCAACAGGTAAAAGTGAGCTTAAACAGCTAGCGTCTCCGCTGTTACGGGTTTTGGTGCTGCCTGGTTCAGTGCCGGCTCATCATGATTGAGTCAAACTCTCCCCAGTTTTAACCCGGACTGATTATTCCATGCGATCACGTTTTTTGTTAGCGGGCTTTGCTGCCCTACTCTTCAGCAGTTTTTTGCAAAATGTATTCGCCGGTGAACGCCTGCAATACAATGTGAGCCAGGCCAATACACAGGAGCGCATCACCATATATGTGCAGGGCTCGCAGGCCAGAATCCTGAGTTCCGCCAATCAGGCAGCGGCACTCATTTATAATGCTGATAGTCGACAGATTCACATTCTCGACCACCCTGACAAATCTATTACTACACTGGATCAAGCCTCTCTGGAACAACTCGCATCGATGGCCCGGAGCATGGGTGAAATCGCGCAATCGCAGGGTGGTGTTCTGGGTGATATCTTCAAGACCTTTGGCCTGGAGAATGACATGGGAGAGTCTGCACAGATTGAAATTAAAACCCTGAGCGGTGAGAAAAAATATTCCGGGCAGGTATGTCGGATCCAGCAGGTGTTTAGCGACGGGCAGCTTAGTACGCAGATTTGCCTGGCGAAGAATTTGCGTATGCAGCCTGCGGAGAAAAAAACCCTGGATAGCCTGGTCAATTTCGCACAATTACTGCTGCGTCAGGGAGAAGTAATACTGGCGCAGTTTAATTTACCCATTCCACTGCTTTCCGATGAGCCTCTGAGCGGCACTCCGGTTTTTATCGAAGATATTTCCAGTAATACCACCGCGACCTTGACCGGTTTCAAGCAGATGGAGTTACTGGCCCGGCAGTTTATTTTACCGGAAGGGTATAGTCGCAGGGTGTTGAGTCTTTAGCCATCAATTCCAGGCGAGCCTTCGGCTTGCCGACGGGGCTAAAGCCCCATTTTCATTCGTGCCTACGAGACGTCTGAAGGAGCCGGGACTTTAGTCCTGGTATGACGCAACAAAGGCAAAGCCCTTCAATTCATCTTATGAATTGCTTCCTTGTGTACGTTGAGGGCGGCTTCTTTTAGGGCTTCGCTCAGGCTTGGGTGGCTGTGAATCGTGCGCCCGAGGTCTTCAGCACTGCCCTGGTACTGCATTGCAAATACCGCTTCGGCGAGCAATTCGGAGGCGTGTTCTCCGATAATATGCGTGCCCAGAATACGATCCGTTTTCTTATCCGATAAAACCTTGCTCATACCGTCTGTATGTCCTGAAGCTTGTGCGCGGCCGCTTGCGGCAAAGGGAAAGTGGCCTTTATTAAAGTCGGTGCCCGCTTCTTTGAGCTCAGCCTCCGTTTTGCCGATCCAGGCTATTTCAGGATGGGTGTAAATTACCGATGGTATGCACTCAAGATCAAGAGAGAAAGTTTTTCCCGAGGCAATACTTTCCGCTACCAGTACACCTTCCTCAGAACCTTTGTGTGCCAGCATCGGGCCACGTACCACATCCCCGATAGCCCACACGCCCGGCGCGTTGGTTTGACAATATTCGTTCACCACGATTTTGCCCTGCGGTGAAGTTTCAATTTCGCAGTCAGGTGCCAGCACACCGTCGAGGTTGGCTTTGCGCCCGACCATCACGGCAATTTTGTCTGCGTCAATCTGCACGCTTTCACCCTTGAGTTCATAGTCAACGGTTACGCTGCTTTTATTGGCGGTATAGGTGCTGACCCTGGCACCCAGAATGATATTGAGGCCCTGTTTTTTAAACTGCCTTGCGGCTTCACGTGCCACCTGTGCATCCACCATCGGCAGCAGGGTGTCCATCGCTTCGAGTATCGTCACTTTCGCCCCGAGACGCGCCCATACACTCCCCAGTTCAAGCCCGATCACGCCTGCTCCGACGATCAACAGGTGTTCCGGTGTGCTTTTGAGCGCCAGGGTATCGGCTGAATCAAGAACTTTTTTGTGATCAAATTTAAAGCCGGGCAACTCAATGGGGGTCGATCCAGTGGCAATAATGACATTTTTACCCACCAGGGTATTATTGATCTTGCCGGATTTCAGGTCCATTACCGCAACCTGGCGAGAGGGGAGAACGCGCCCTTTACCGTGAACAAAGGTAATTTTGTTGGCCTTAAATAACTGACCGATTCCGCTGGTCAGTTTATTTACCACCGCATCTTTACGTGATTGCATGGTTTTTACGTTCATCTCAGGCGCGCCGACGCTTATGCCGTGCTGCTCAAGACCGCTTTGTGTCTGTGCGTAAAGAGCCGAGGATTCGAGCAGGGCCTTGGAGGGAATACAGCCGACATTCAGGCAGGTTCCGCCCGGAGAAGGCTCGCCCTGCTGGTTCGTCCAGTTATCGATACAGGCGGTTTTCAGGCCCAGTTGTGCGCAGCGTATCGCCGCGACGTAACCCGCAGGCCCCGCGCCAATAACGATTACATCGAAGTTATCATTTTCCATTCGTCTATCCGCTTACTTGAGATCCAACAACAGCCGCGTTGGATCTTCAACGTTATTTTTAATGCTTACCAGGAACTGTACGGCTTCTTTGCCATCTACGATACGGTGGTCATAGGACAGGGCCAGGTACATCATCGGGCGGACCGCCACTTCGCCGTTAACTGCAACAGGGCGCTGCTGAATAGCGTGCATGCCCAGTATGGCGCTTTGCGGTGGGTTGAGAATGGGGGTTGAGAGCATTGAGCCAAACACACCGCCGTTGGTAATGGTAAACGTTCCGCCGGTAAGGTCATCCAGTGATAAGGTTCCGGCTTGAGCATTTTGTCCGTAGTTGCGAATCTCGCTTTCTATTTGCGCAAAGTTCTTGGTTTGTGCGTCACGCACGATGGGAACCACCAGGCCCCGCGGTGAAGAAACCGCGATACCGATATCGTTGTAGCTCGCTTTGATAATGTCAGTACCGTCGATATGTGCGTTGATCAAGGGAAAGCGTTGCAGTGCAGCGACGCTGGCTTTGACAAAAAAGGCCATAAAGCCGAGTTTGGAGTCATGCGTTTTCTCAAACTCATCTTTGTATTTGCTGCGCAAACTCATGACTTCACTCATATCCACCTCATTGAAGGTGGTCAGCATGGCGCTGGTCTGTTGCGCATTTACAAGGCGGCGCGCAATGGTCTGCCGTAAGCGGCTGATGGGTTCACGTGTTTCCTGCCTCCCGGCCGCTGGCGCTGCTACCGGAGCAGCGGGTGGTGCGCTGGCAGCTTGTGCGGCTGGAGCGGGAGCAGCCTGTACGGGCGCTGTAGCGGCAGCGGGCGCAGGTGCGGATTTGTTTTCAATAAACGAGAGCACGTCTTCTTTTAGTATGCGGCCATTTTTGCCACTACCGCTTATGCTCCCGGCGCTGATATTGTGCTCGCTGAGCAGGCGTTCAACCGCCAGTCCATGTGCCCCGCCAGTCGCTTCGGTTTCGGCTGAAACGTTGGCCTCGGCGGTGGGGGCCGATGCGGGTGCAGCGGCAGCAGGTGCTGATTCTATGGCCTGTTCGCTAAATAATCCGAGCACATCGTTATCGGTCACCAGATCGCCACTTTTGGCTGTGATGCCTTCCAGGATGCCATCAGCCGGTGCGGGTACTTCGAGCACCACTTTATCGGTTTCAAGATCAACCAGATTTTCATCTCGTTTGACCGCTTCACCGGGTGATTTGTGCCATTGCAAAACGGTCGCATCAGCGACTGATTCAGGTAATGCTGGAACTTTAATTTCAGTGGACATGGCGGATTCTAATTTTTTGTGGAAAGAGCAGACAAAACCAGTTTTCGTTGCTGCTCCAGGAATAATTTATAGTAACCGACGGCGGGCGCCGCTGACGCGCCGCGGCCGACGTAATGAATGTTTTGCCCGTTGCCGAGACAGCGCTCGATGTGGTGGCGAATTTGATACCAGGCGCCCTGGTTTCGGGGTTCTTCCTGGCACCAGACGATATCGGTGGTCTCGCCATAAGAGCGAAGCAACTTGCTCAGTTCCTGATCAGGGAAGGGGTGCAATTGCTCAATTCGCACGATCGCTATATCCTTTATGTTCTGCGTACGACGTTCTTCGAGCAATTCGTAGTACACCTTGCCGCTGCAGAGGATGACGCGTTGACAGTGTTTTTTGGTGATCTTATCGACTTCGGGCAAAATCAGTTCGAACTGTCCCTGGGAGAGATCTTTTATCGTGGAAACCGCAAGCTTGTGCCGCAACAGGCTTTTGGGTGTCATCACCACTAACGGCCGGCGGAACGAGCGCATCATTTGCCGGCGCAGCATATGGAAGGTCTGTGCGGGTGTGGTGGGCACGCAAACCTGCATATTGGTTCCGGCAGTCATTTGCAGGAAGCGTTCCAGTCGCGCCGAGGAATGCTCTGCGCCCTGGCCTTCCTGACCATGCGGCAGAAACAAAACCAGCGCGCTGACGCGTTGCCATTTGGTGTAACCGCTGGAAATAAACTGATCAATGACGACCTGTGCGCCATTAGCAAAATCGCCAAACTGCGCTTCCCATATGGTCAGGGTTTCCGGGTCGGTGGTTGAGTAACCATATTCAAACCCCAGTACCGCCATTTCAGACAAAATGGAATTGATCACCAGGAATTTATTTTTAGCGCCGGGTAATCTACGTAATGGCACCATGCGTCCGGCTTCGTTCTGGTTGTGTACCACCGCATGGCGGTGAGAGAAGGTGCCCCTGCCGGAATCCTGCCCCGAGAGGCGAATTCTGTGGCCGTCCTGCAACAGGCTGCCGTAGGCGAGAATTTCCGCACACCCCCAGTCAATCGGTATTTTGCCTTTGGCCATGTCAAGGCGATCCTGATAAACCTGCTGGATGCGCCGGTGTACGGAATAGCGTTCCGGCAGGGCGTTCAGTAGCGCCTGGTTGATTTCGAGCAAACGGGTTGCCGGAACACGGCTGTTGATGGGTTCGCGCCATTCTGAGCCCATGTACGCCTCCCAGTCGACCATTTTCCCCGCCTTGTTCGGATCGATGATCTGGCCGGCGAAAACTTCGCCCTGATCAAGCTGCGCCCGATACTGATTGACCATGTCGTCAGCGAATCCGGCGGCGATGACCTGCGATTGCTCAAGCCGCTGTGCGTAGATGGCGCGCGGCGTCAATTTCTTATCGATCTTGCCGTACATCATCGGTTGTGTCAGTTTGGGTTCGTCTGCTTCGTTGTGGCCATGACGACGATAGCAAATCAAATCCAGCACCACGTCGGATTTAAAGCGGCTGCGATAGGCCAGCGCCAGTTCGGTGGCGGCGATGACGGCATCGGCATCATCGCCGTTGATGTGCAGGATTGGTGCGTGCACCATTTTTGCCACTTCGGTGCAGTAGATGGTCGATCGCGCGTCCAGAGCGTTGGTGGTAAAGCCAATCTGGTTGTTGACGATGATATGGATGGTGCCACCCGTGGAATATCCCCGGGTTGCCGACATGTTCAGGGTTTCCATCACTACGCCCTGACCGGCAAAGGCCGCATCACCATGAATCGCGATGGGTACCACCTGGCTACGTTTGCTGTCTTTACGGCGCTCCTGACGTGCACGTACCGAGCCTTCAATCACGGGAGTAACGATTTCCAGGTGTGAAGGGTTAAACGCCAGTGCGACGTGTACATTGCCGCCGTCGGTTTGAATATCGGATGAAAATCCCTGATGATATTTAACATCACCGGATTCATGATCCGGGTCTGATATGGCGTAATTCCCCTCAAATTCGCTGAATAATTTCTCCGGCTGCTTGCCCAGTATGTTGACCAGTACATTGAGCCGGCCGCGATGCGCCATGCCGATTATGACTTCTTTAACCTGACGTTCGCCGCAGCCCTGAACAAGCGTTGAAAGCATGGGCACCAGAGCATCGCCGCCCTCGAGAGAAAAACGTTTCTGCCCGACGTACTTTCTGTGCAGGTGTTGTTCCAGTATTTCAGCGGCGGTCAGCTTGTATAATATATCAATGCGTTCCTGCTTTGACTTGAGGGGGCGGATCGGGTTTGTCTCAATCTTCTGGCGCAACCATTCACGCTGTTCGGCATCGGCAATATAGCGATATTCAAAGCCGATGGATTCACAATAGGCTTTTTTAACGTAAGAGAGAATCTCGCGCAGGGTTTTGCGCCCGCCTTCGCCCAGATCGCCCGAATCAAAAACCGATTCCATGTCGGCCTCAGACAGGCCGTATTGCTCAAGAGCCAGTTCTTCCGGGTTGATGCGCTGCATGGTGCCCAGCGGGTCGATATCTGCGACCAGGTGGCTCAGGCGGCGATAGTTGTCAATCAGCTGGATGACTTGTGCCTGTTTGTAAAAAGCACTTTTAACCCAATCATTAGAGCCCGTTACCACTAATGTGGTGCCGCTGGCATCACTTTGTTCGAGTTCCGGCATGGATTTGAACACGTTTTGCCAGTGCTCGCTGACGCTGCCGGGGTCATGCTGAAATTTCTGGTATAAAGCGTCGAGGTAGGTGGCATTAGCACCATTCAGGTAGCTAATATCGATGTGTCCGTTGGGGCCGGCTTCGCTCATGTCGGGCGATTATTTGTGGTTATATGAAGGTATCAATTATATTTATTGATGCCGGTTTAGCTAGTACTAATGGGGTATTTTTCGATTTATTTTGTTGCAAAAATGGCCCGAAGCAGGCTGTAAACATGTGTTTTGTGCGCCTGGATGGAAGGCTGATCCATATCTATTGGTATATGCCAAACTGGATGTAAAATATTTTGACAGACACTAGATATAGGGGTACTATTCGCTAACAGATACAAGATATAGATAAATAGCGGTATTTACGCAGCTTGTGTTAAGCCCGAACAGGAACGATTTTTGGCTTATTTCTAACCACAATGCAGTAAATACGGCGTTTCCAGAGGCGAACCGCATGACGAGCGTTGCCTGTATGTGCAGAAATAACAAGTGGTGTCATAAGCCGCAAGCCCGAATTTCGCATGCGATTGTAATACGGCAGGCAAATTCAAGGAGATATCAGAGGTCTCCTTCCCCAATTAACTAAAAGGCAGAGGATGTAGAGTGGCTGAAACCAAACTCAAACCCGTAGTGAACAAAGAACTTCCCATCGATTTCCAAAGCGCATCACTCGATATCTGGGACAAAAAGTATCGACTGAAAACCAAGGATGGCGAGCCGATTGACGCGGATATTAATGCTACCTACGAACGCGTTGCAGGCGCACTGGCCGCTGTTGAAACCAGTAAAGCGAAGCAGAATAAATGGTATGAGCGATTTGTCTGGGTGCTCAAGCACGGTGCGATTCCGGCGGGGCGCATTATTTCTAATGCCGGTGCGCAACAGCATAAACCCGCGACCAGCACCATAAACTGCACGGTTTCCGGTTCTGTGCCGGATACCATGGATGGCATTTTGCATTCGGTTCACGAGGCCGGCCTGACCCTAAAAGCGGGTTGCGGCATCGGTTATGAATTCTCCACGTTACGCCCCAAAGGCGCTTTCGTCAGTGGTGCAGGCGCGTATACCTCCGGGCCACTGTCCTTCATGGATGTATTCGACGCCATGTGTTTTACGGTGTCCTCCGCCGGTGGGCGTCGTGGCGCACAAATGGGCACCTTTGATATCAGTCACCCGGATATCCTGGATTTCATGCAGGCAAAGCGTGAAGACGGGCGCTTGCGTCAGTTTAATTTGTCCTGCCTGATTACCGATGATTTCATGAAAGCGGTTGAAGCGGATGAAGACTGGGATCTGGTCTTCCCGGCCACCCGGGCGGAGTTTGAATCAGATGACGAAAAAATCATCTGGCGGCACTGGACAGATTCTGAAAAGTATATTACCAATGATGTTGGTGAAGTCGCATGCCGGGTTTATCGTACTCTGCCGGCGAGCAAAATGTGGAACGTGATTATGTCATCAACCTATGATTATGCCGAGCCCGGTTTTATCATGATTGACCACATCAACGATTTCAACAACAACTGGTTCTGCGAAGATATTCGCGC
>JAAELZ010000096.1 GCA_024226105.1 Pseudomonadota bacterium
ATTCACAAACTCAAGGCTCAGGCTGGCTTTACGTAAATGATCTTCGATACGTCCCGGCGTACCCACTACGATGTGCGTGCCATTTTTTAATGAGCTGATCTGCGGGCCCAGAGGCGCACCACCGGTTAAGGTGGTTATTTTGACATTCTGGATGGCACGCGCCAACCGACGAATTTCCGTTGCAACCTGATCCGCCAGTTCACGCGTCGGGCACAATACCAGCGCCTGCACACGAAACTGTTTTATTTGCAGCTTTTGCAGGATACCCAAACCAAAAGCAGCCGTTTTCCCGGAGCCCGTTTTACCCTGCCCAATCACATCCTTAGCAGCCAGAATATCGGGCAGGCTTTGTGCCTGAATCGGTGTCATGCTCCGGTAGTTGAGCGTGTTTAAATTCCCAAGCAAATCGGGATTCATATCCAGGGATGAAAAGTCGGTGTTGCTCAATGGTAAATCCTGCGCAGCGTGGAGGTTAAGGCGCGGAGATTAACATTAATCGTATTCGAAAATACCTTACAATCGAGCGGTTCAAGAGCCACACCCTTTTTATCTTCAGACCCAAATGATCAAAACTCCGCAAGAAATCGAAAAAATGCGCGTCGCCGGGCGACTCGCCGCCAGCGTACTGGACTATATCGAGCCACACGTTAAAGCCGGCGTAACAACCGCACACCTGGATCAGCTGTGTCACGATTACATCGTCAATGAACTGGATGCAATACCGGCACCGCTGAATTACCATGGTTTTCCAAAATCTATTTGCACCTCGGTGAACAACGTTATTTGCCATGGCATTCCAGCGGAGAAAGCTCTCAAAAAGGGCGATATTATTAACCTGGATATCACCGTCATTAAGGACGGTTATCATGGCGACACCTCACGCACTTACTTTATTGGCAAACCTTCCATACTCGCACGCAGACTTACCGAAACGGCACATGAATGTATGATGCGAGGTATAGACGCGGTGAAACCCGGAGCCACACTTGGTGATATCGGACATGCCATTCAAACCCTTGCAGAATCGCGCAACTATTCCGTGGTTCGCGAGTATTGCGGGCACGGCATCGGCAGGGTTTTTCATGAAGATCCACAAGTGCTGCATTATGGCCGGCCAGGTGAAGGTTTGGTTCTCAAAGAAGGCATGACATTTACCATTGAACCGATGATCAATGCAGGGAAACGCGGCACCCGCCTGCTCAAAGACGGCTGGACTGTGGTCACACAGGATCGCTCACTATCCGCGCAATGGGAGCACACCATCCTGGTGACAACCGATGGAAACGAAATTCTGACCCGGTAATGGCCGTAGCCCAGTCACCCGACCTGCTGAACACCTATAAACAGCGCCTGAAACAGACGCGTGACAAGCTGATTACACTGCATCAGCAGCAAAACGACGTAGAAGAGGTGGTCAGGGCTACCGCCCGCCGTACCGACGAATTACTCCTTGACGCATGGCAGGCTCATTTTGCTCATCAAACAGCGATTACCCTGGTTGCTGTCGGAGGATATGGCCGTTGCGAGCTAAATATACACTCAGATATCGATCTGCTGTTTCTGCACGATTTTAATACCTCAGTCGAAAAATCACTTGATGAAGCCGGCGTGGGAGCCTTTATCCAGTTTCTGTGGGATATTGGTCTGGAGGTGGGGCAAAGTGTACGTACCGTGGAGGAGTGTCTGACGCAGGCGAATCAGGACATCACCATTATGACCAACCTGCTCGAGTCAAGGTTTCTGGCAGGCGACGAATCAAGGTACCAGTCTTTC
>JAAELZ010000097.1 GCA_024226105.1 Pseudomonadota bacterium
CCCAGTGCCAGTCCGGGCACGTCACGCCAGCGCGATTTTATCCATTACGGGGTAGCAGGGAAGGGAGCAAAATCTTATTTACAGGCTGCGCTGCATGCCGATGAAATCCCCGGTTTGCTGGTTATACACAAACTCATTCGTTTATTGAATCTGGCGGATGAAAAGGGTGAAATTGGCGGGCATATCGTACTAGCGCCCATCGCAAATCCAATCGGGAACAGTCAGCATTTTCTGGGCGAGCTTGCCGGGCGCTACGACTTTTTCAACGGGATTAATTTTAACCGAGACTACCCGGATATGGCTGAAGAAATTTCCGGGCGTATCGAAAATTTATTGAGTGATGATGCGAATAGCAATACAGAACTCATTCGTGCAACGGCATTGCAAATCCTGGCGGAACAAACTCCGTTGACTGATTCAGAGGTGCTGAAACATGCGCTGGTGGCACAGGCGATCGATGCAGATATTGCGCTTGACCTGCATTGCGACTGGCAATCGGTATTGCATATCTATACCGGTACCCCCATCTGGCCTCAGGCCCGGGATCTTGCAGCCTATCTGGGGGCGAAGGCATCGCTGCTGGCGGAAGTATCCGGCGGCAACCCCTTTGATGAAGCCTTGAGTGGCCTGTGGTGGAAATTAGCAACACAGTTTCCAGATAAACCCATTAAAAATGCCTGCATGGCCGCAACGATTGAATTGCGGGGTAAGGCGGACGTCGAAGAGGCAGTGGCCGAACGGGATGCGCTGGCGATATTTCATTACATGCAGTCGTGCGGGATAATTAAAGGCCAGGCGCCTGCACCACCCGATTTGAAATATCCGGCAACACCGCTTGATGGCGTTGAGAAAATAATTGCACCGATCGCGGGCGTAGTAAGTTACAACAAACAACCCGGCGACGAGATTAAACCCGGGGATGTGGTGTGCACCTTGTTTGATATCACGCAATACGACGCCCAAAAGGCGCGTACCGAATTGACCGCATCCGTTGCAGGGGTCATGTATGCACGCCGCCTGGATAGACTGACACGCCCGGGCCAGGTGTTATGCCGAATTGCGGGAAGCGATTCAATGCCAGGCTCAACCGGCTTATTGTTGAGCGACTAACAACGAGCATGTTTCCACTAAACTACATCGAACCCGTATTCAGGCCTCCCAGTGAGGCTTATTCCCTCATTTTGCAGGTGACCAACGGCTGCTCCTGGAACCGCTGCACGTTTTGCGATATGTATACTGCAGAACAAAAGCGTTTTAAGCCGAAACCGCAGCAGGATATAGACCAGGAACTGGATCAAATCGCGGCAAATGGTCAACCGGTGCGGCGGATATTCCTCGCAGATGGGGACGCTATGGCCCTGTCCTTTCGGCGCCTGCTAGCGATTCTGCAATCGATAAAACTCAGGCTGCCGAATGTTCAGCGTGTTTCCTCCTATTGCCTGCCCCGAAACCTGAAAAATAAAACCGTAGAGCAGTTAGCGGAGCTTGAAGCCCTGGGCCTGAAGTTGTTGTACGTCGGCTGCGAAAGTGGTGACGATGAAGTATTGGCGAAAATAAGCAAAGGAGAGACCTTTGAAAGTTCCCGCGAGGCCCTGCTGAAAATCAGGCAGGCGGGTATTAAAAGCTCGGTTATGATTCTAAATGGAATGGGCGGGCAGCGCTATTCAGAGCAGCATGCGATCAACAGTGCCCGATTGATGAACTTTGCTCAACCGGAGTATCTCGCTACCCTGGTAGTATCACTGCCCAGGGGGGAGCAGCGTATTCAGGCAGGCTTTGAGGGCCAGTTTGAAGCGCTGCAACCGATACATTTATTTCAGGAAATCAGATTGTTTCTGGAAAATCTTGAGTTGGGAAAAACTATTTTTCGCAGCGATCACGCCTCAAACTATCTAATTCTTAAAGGAGTATTGAACAAGGATAAAGGCAAACTGTTGCAACAGGTCGACCAGGCCATTCAGCAGCCGGACGCCGCTTCCCTGCGCCAGGAGTGGCAGCGCGGGCTTTGATTTTATCCGCGAATTAGACAAGCCCGGCCTATTTGTGTATGCTGAACGACCAATAACAACAATCAAGCAAGCAATAAGGAGGGTAATTAGAAAATCTAATAGTGACAAATTCAGGCGAAAACCTTTACTCATGACGTTCTCGAAACCCGAACCCTGGACAACGGATATACCATGCAGGAGTTGGCCACTTACCAATTTCGAATCCTGGTTACCGCAGCAGGTTTGGCGATAACTTGCCTGTTGGTACAACGTCTTCTGGTGAAAGAGTTGACAAACTAAACGCCTGTGCATCGATAGAACACCCGGAGGACGGTTAGTTCGCCCGGTTAAGAGATTGTCAGTGTGCCGATCCGGTAATTTCTGAGGCCTCCATCACGATCATCAGGGCGTTGGGGTCAGTTTCCAGAACCAGGGTTTTAAGTTTCGGCACGCGTCGGGCTCCGATCAATACAAACAAAATACTTTTATCGGTATCGCCACTCAGGTTATGCCCGGATAAAACGCTGCCATCTATGTCCATTTGTTGCTTTATTGCACGGCCTATCTCGTTTGAATGCGCAGAGGTGATATGGACAATTTTCTCCGGTATCGCACCGGTCAGAACTTTGTCGATGATTTGAGAGGTGATATAGATGCTTATCATGCTCCACAGGGCTTTTTCGATATCGCTAAATATGAAACCGACTGCGACGATGATCATGGCATCCAGCACCAGGATAACCCGGGCTGGTTTATAGTGTGTGTAGCTTGATACGATTCGGGCAATAATCGTCGTTCCACCTGCAGACGCATTGCCTTTGAGTACCAGTCCTACACCGGCTCCTACGCAGACTCCGCCATAAATAGTGGCCAGCAGCAGGCTGCTGACGCCGGACCAGGCTACTCTCGACACAAACAAATCAATTAAAACGGAACTCAGGGCGATGGCAAATATGGTGCGCAGCGCAAAGTGCAAACTGATATAGCGCATGCCGATCAGCAGCAAAGGTATATTGATGATAATCATCAACTTACCCGTTGATATTAAACTGACATAGTGAGCGATCATCGCCATGCCCGGGGTGCCTCCCGTCGCAATGTTTGCGGGCAACAGGAAAAAGGCCACCCCGCCGGCGAGCAGGGTGGAACCCAAACAGATGAGAAGCAGGTTCTTCAGTTCCCGGACTGAAGAAAATTTGTCAGGCATAGCGAGTCGGGGATATTATCCCGCCTTGTGTTCAGGCGATTTTGACAACCGTTCTGCCCAGAATAGAAGCGCTCAGGTAACCGTGAAAAGCTTCAGGAAGCTCGTCAAAGGCGATCTCACGGGTGACGATTTTGTCCAGGTGTCGGGGCTTCAGATCATCACCGAGACGCTCCCAGGCACGATTGCGCATCTCAGTGGGCATCTCGATAGAGTTAATGCCAATCAGTGATACGCCGCGCAATATAAAAGGCATGACGGTGGTCTCCAGTTTATAACCCCCGGCCAGGCCGATGCTGGCGATATTGCCGAAGGGTTTAACTGTGCTGCATAACCAGGCCAGTGTTTCCCCGCCAACGCTATCTACCGCGCCGCCCCACAGGGCTTTATCCAGTGGGCGGCCGCTCATTTCAAACGAATGCCGGTCAATGAATTCGTTAGCGCCCAGGGCCTTTAGATAATCGTGGTGCTCAGTTTTTCCGGTGAACGCGGTGATGTCATAGTCTTTTGCGGCCAGCATATCAATCGCAAAACTGCCGACGCCACCGGTCGCACCGGTAACAATTACCGGGCCCAGATCCGGGTTCTGGCCCATTTGCTCCATACGCATTACCGCCAGTGCGGAAGTGAAGCCCGCGGTGCCGATGCCCATGGCGTCGCGTTCGCTCATGCCTGTTGGGATGGGAACCACGCAGTCTGCACACACCCGGGCGTATTCGGCATATCCGCCGTCAGCCGTTTCAGACAGGCCGCAGCCGCAAACAAGCACGGCATCGCCTTCTTTATAGCGGGGATCACGGGAACTGGATACTTTACCCGCGAGATCTATACCGCCGTTTAAGGGGAAACGGCGCAGGATTTGCCCCTTGCCCGTTCCTGCCAGTGCGTCTTTGTAATTGATGCCCGACCAGCTGACCTTGATAACAACCTCACCCTCAGTGAGATCATCCAGGCTGATAGTCTGAAATCCAGCCATGATTTGTTTGTCTTCGCGGTCGATACGGAATGCTTTGAATGTTGTCATAATAGTTTTGTTTAAATGGGTTTGCTTTCGCGGTTTCGTAATTCTACCCGGCGTACTTTGCCGGTAGTCGTCATCGGTAATTCATCGATAAATTCTATTTCTCTGGGGTATTCGTGTGCTGCCAGCCGGCTTTTTACATGCTGTTTAAGTTCATTTTTCAGTGACTCGTTTTTATCTGTTCCGGCGGAAGTTAAAATGAACGCTTTGACGATTTCGCCGCGCAACTCGTCGGGTTTCCCGATAACCGCAGCCTGCATAACGGCAGGATGGCTCATCAGCACATCTTCTATCTCACCCGGCCCGATACGATGTCCGGCTGAGCTGATGACATCATCATTGCGCCCGACAAACCATATATAACCGTCATCGTCTTTATAACCTGAATCGCCTGTCCGCCACCAGCTGTTTATTATTTTTTCAGCAGTCGCTTCGGGTTTGTTCCAGTAACCCAGGAACATGACTGGGTCATCGGTATGCGCTACCAGTTCACCCGTTTCACCCTGAGGCAAGGGGTTACCCGCCTCATCAATGACTTCAACCCGGTGACCGGGATAGGGCTTGCCCATACTTCCCGGGCGGGGTTCCATCAAGGCGGAACAGCTGCCTGCGATATAGTTAAATTCAGTCTGGCCCCACATTTCATTAATCCGGATGCCCAGGGTTTCCTGCCCCCAATGATACAACTCAGCTCCCAGAGCTTCACCGGCTGACATAATGCTGCGAAAATCGATATTGTAGTGGCTTTGTATTGTCTCTACCTGGCGCAACATCTTAAGCGCGGTCGGGGGTACGAAGCCGTTTTTGACCTGATATTTGTCGAGCAGGTAACAGGTTTTTTCCGGGTCAAACTTGCCGCCCTCGTAGGCCAGGATTGGTTTTCCGTAATACCAGGTGGGCAGCAGGGCGTCTACCAGGCCTCCCGTCCAGGCCCAGTCGGCCGGGGTCCAGAATAAATCATCTTTTTGCCCGAAGAAATCATGAGAAAGTTCAAAACCGGTGAGATTGCCATAAAAGCAGCGGTGGGCGACTGTCGCCCCCTTGGCCGGGCCGGTGGTGCCGGAGGTATAGATCAGCAAAGCTGGGGTGTCGGGTGGAGTATGGGGCAGCTTATACACATCGCTGGCGCTCTCAAGCAGATCCCAGAACCCGGGATTGGTATCTACATCCAGAATGTCTTCCAGATCGGGAAGTTCCGCCTTGAGTGATTCAATAGATTCCCGGTGGGCTGTATCCGTGATGATGAGTTTTGCACCGCTGTCCCTGAGGCGATAGGACAGGGCATCAGAGCCGAACAAACCCGATAACGGCACCGCAATTGCTTTTAGCTTATAAAGGGCCAGGTGTGAGATGCCGGTTTCCACGCGCTGAGGCAATACAATCGCGACCCGATCGCCTTCTCCTATTCCTTGTGCGGCAAGCGCATTAGCGAGCTGATTTGAGGCCTTACGCAACTGCCCGAAGGTGTATTGTGCGGTTTCACCCCGTTCATTTTCATACAGCATCGCAATCCGGTTGGCCAGATCCAGATGCCTGTCACAGACACTTTCGGCAATATTAAAATGAGAGGGTAACTGCCATTCAAATTCAGCATAAGTCTCATCGAAGCTTTTACTGCTTGCGCTAATCAGTGGATTTACTGATTTTAGTGTCATTGAAGGGCGGCGTGATTTGTTAACATGTGAACATACCTGACGTTTACGTAAACGTCAAACGGAAGGGCTCATTAACAGCAATATTCCCGGGTTTTGTATGACTGTATATCGGTCAACATTATGCTTCCCAGATTATTGTGTTATGTGTTTTTTGTCCGGTGATACGCAAGCTAAATCTGGGCATAGGTTGTTATACTATTCGCCATACCAGGCAAAATAGTAAACCTCTTATAATCATGGATAATCTCACGATAGACAATACGCTGTTGCGCCCGCAACTAGCGGATGGATGGGTATTGAAATCCTCAAAAGTGCATCCCTTTCTAAAAAACACGGGTACAAATCAGGGATTCGAGGTGAATGATATCTCATTGATGATTCTGGACGCCTGCGACGGTATACAAAGCGTTGAGTCGATCATCG
>JAAELZ010000098.1 GCA_024226105.1 Pseudomonadota bacterium
CGAAAAGATTTCGTTACGCACAACATAGCCCTGATCAAACGCGACTGCATCAACTGGTTGAACGATATTACCCCGAGTTAGCAGAGTTGTTGGCCGGGCAGGGCAGGCCCTGCCCGGGTATGTTCGTAATGAATTGGATGAATACCTGAAATGCGGCTTGATGCGGCAGTTTGTTCATTCGTAGAGCCAGGATTTGTTCAAAAAAAGGCCATTCACAAGGCATTTCACGCTTAGGGTTGGTACCGGCAGGTGATTAGCCCGATTGAGCGCATTTTCATAGGATTTACGAGATTATTAGGCTGGTTGATACTTCATGATTTTGGGGAACAGGATGTTTATCTTCTATACTCATCGGCGTTGATGATTAATTCAAGCTTTGCATCAACCTTGCCATCAATGATTTCGGTCGCATCAATATCGGCGTTTCCATAAACACCGAAGGCTTAAAGCGGCGATTGCTGTCGGGCTGAGGAAAGCAGGCATCAATACGATCAGCTCGTTCCAGAGAATTCATCAGTTCTGCGATGGACAACAATCCAGATCGAGAGGTCAAAAGATCGTTCGTGGTTTCGAACGGGTATGGTAATATCTTTATGAGCTCTGGTTGTATCACCCATTGGGTGCGAGTCTGTTTAGTCACAAACCATTATACGATCAGGATTTACTACATTCTTTGGGTTTCTATATTTAGATTAGGGCATGGGTCTTCGGTTGATTTTGTGGGTTGAATTTCCTATCCTTCAGAAGGATTCACCTGGGTGTTTAAAATGAATTCAGTACATATACAAACGTTTCGCGGCCATTCGATACATGCCGTTGATGGGCAGTGCGAAGAAGCGTTACGAAATGAAATCCTTCATTTCTGGCAAGACATGGTTTCGCCACAGGATATGCAGCAACGCCTGTCGGAAGTGGTGCTGGTGGTCAGGAATTCGTCGGATGAACTGGTCGGGCTCACCACGGGCTTCCTCGGTGTGCCGTTGAAACCCGACCTGAAGTTCTGGTATTTGAGGATATCATTCGCGCCCGGGGCACGCGGCGTGTTTCGATTGCCGAGGCGCGTCGCCACCCTGACCCGTGATCGCCTTCTGGCGCGGAGGCACCCGCAGGCCGATGGCGTCGCCATCGTGCTCGAAAACTCAAAGCTGCGCCAACCGTCCATTCGCAGGCTGTTAGTCAACGAAGGATGGAAGCCCCTGGGCAAGGGGCCGCTGGGAAACGAGGTCTGGTATGTATGCGCCGACGGTTCCGAAATAGATGTTCTGCCGGAAGGGTTTACCGCCATGCCTGAGAAGGGCATATCAAAATGAGCGCGGTGAACTCAAACACCCTCAGGCATTTTTCGCCAGAGGACAGCCCTTTCGAGGCGATAATGGTCGATCTGACGCACCGCTGC
>JAAELZ010000099.1 GCA_024226105.1 Pseudomonadota bacterium
ATTGATCACCGGTGGCGCTATTTTTCTGGCACTTTCAATCGGTACCATGGAAGTTGACTGGGGGCGAGTTGCCGCTGGCCTTCCGCGCGCGGAGCGGTTTATCGCCTCGTTTTTCCCACCCGATTTTACCAGCAAGTCCTCTGATATCTGGGATGGCATCGTTGAAAGTCTGTGGATGACCGTGGTCTCCACGGTTATCGGTATCCTGTTATCCATCCCGGTTGGATTGGGGGCTGCCCGCAACTTGTCACCGCGCTTCATCTACCTGATCTCACGGGGAATTCTTGCTGTGTCACGGACATTTCCGGAAATTATAATCGCATTATTTGCGGTCAAACTGTTCGGTTTTGGCCCCTTCGCCGGCATCATTGCATTGTCCGTTGGCAGTATCGGGTTTTATGGCAAGCTGCTCGCGGAGGACATCGAGGACATGGATCCGGTGCAGGCGGAAGCCGTAAAATCAACGGGGGCATCATGGTTCCAATGGCTTAATTATGCAGTTCAACCGCAGGTTATGCCACGCATGATCGGGCTGGCCATGTACCGCTTCGATATCAATTTCAGGGAATCAGCGGTACTGGGCATTGTCGGTGCAGGGGGTATCGGGGCGACCCTGTTAACGACCTTTGATCGCTATGAATTCAGTTCATCTGCTGCAATCCTGCTGATTATCATAGGTATCGTCATGGCCGTCGAATACTCGTCTGGCTACATCAGGAAGTGGGTTCAGTAATGCCCATCAAACAACAGGGCGATATTAAAATCTGGAAACGCCGTGACCGTAATCGGCAACTTGCAATCTGGTTCGGCCAGTTTGTTGGTGTCGCAATTTTTGTCTATTGCTGGCACCTGGTTTCGGAAAACACCATCTGGATGTTTGTAACCGATGCTCCCCGTCAGGCTGTCGATATGATGGATCGCATGGTGCCGCCGAAATGGAGTTATATGAGCAACCTGTGGAGGCCAATATGGGACACCATCACCATAGCCACACTGGGTACCCTGATGGCCGTTGTTTTTGCTTTTCCCATCGCGTTTCTAGCGGCACACAACACGACCCCATCCGCGGCGTTTGCCCGCCCGATTGCGCTATTCATCATCGTCTCATCACGCTCGATCAATTCTCTGCTGTGGGCGTTGATGCTGGTTACCATTCTCGGGCCGGGCGTATTCGCTGGTGTTTTGGCCATTGGATTCAGGTCGATAGGCTTTTGTGCGAAGTTGCTTTATGAGGCAATTGA
>JAAELZ010000100.1 GCA_024226105.1 Pseudomonadota bacterium
CCGGAACCCGCGGTGTTAAGTTGCATTTTGAGATTCGTAAAAATGGCGAACCGGTTAATCCCTTGCAATACCTGCCGTTGAAAAGCGGTTGAGGGTGGCTGCTGCAAAGATGGAGAAACCATTTTCACAGGCATGCGAGAATAACAAGGCAGCGATTCTTACCGTGCTGCAAGCAGAGCTTGCCGAGAGTAAGCGGGTACTGGAAGTTGGCAGTGGTACCGGTCAGCATGCCGTGCATTTAGCTAAGCACCTGCCGCAGCTGCTCTGGCAGACCAGTGATCGGGTGCAGAATCATCTGGGAATAGAGCAATGGCTGGCAGAGTCGAATCTTTCGAATGTCCGGGCGCCTTTGCAGCTGGATGTGCGTGACTATAACTGGGCTAAAGTGGCGTACGACGCAGTTTTTACCGCCAATAGCCTGCACATAATGGCGCTAGAATCCGCACAGAATTTTGTCCGCAATGTGGCAAAAGCACTGCCTGATGGGGGGCGCTTTTTGGCCTATGGCCCATTTAATTACAAAGGAGACTATAGCTCAGAAAGCAACGCACGCTTTGATGTATGGCTCAAGCAGCAGGATCCACAAAGCGCGATTCGTGATTTTGAGATGCTGGATCAATATGCCCGGTCAGGCGGTCTCAGCTTGTCTCAGGATTACACCATGCCTGCGAACAACCGCCTGCTGGTGTGGCGTAAATCATCAAACGAATTATAGGCAGGCACATGATTAGTGTCGTGATCCCTGCCTATAACGAAGGTGAAGCCATTTTGGATCAACTGCAGGGCTTGTTTGACGGGCACAAGCTTGAGCAATGTATTGTCGTTGATGCCAGTGAAGAGACGCTATTTGACAGTGTCCGTGAAAAAGTATTTGCTGTGTTTTCGGCAAAAACGCTGAACTATATTGCTGCAAGTAGCAAAGGCCGTGGTGCACAGATGAACACGGGCGCCGCCAATAGCGAAGGCAGCATCCTGCTTTTTTTGCATGCAGATACTCAGTTACCAGAGGGTGCGCTGGCGCAAATACAGCAGGGGGTAGAAAAAGGCTGGCATTGGGGGCGTTTTGACCTGCGCTTTGACAATACCGGGTGGCCCTACAGGATGATTGCCTCCAGCATGAACTGGCGCTCGCGTACCAGCCGGATTGCGACCGGTGATCAGGCCATGTTTATGACGCGTGCGGCGTTTGACCTGGTAAATGGTTATGACGAGATTGCCCTGATGGAAGACATTGCAATGTCAAAAAAACTGAAAACCATCGGCCCGCCGTTGTGCCTTGAAGCAAAGGTGCAAACCGCGGCGCGGCGCTGGGAGAATAAAGGTCTGATCAGAACCATTCTGCTGATGTGGTGGTTGCGGCTGGCGTATTGGCTGGGGGTGTCGCCCGAACGGCTCGCCGGCTGGTATCGTTAGTGCCAGGCCTGCCTTTATATCTTTTCGCCAAATCACCGTTGGCGGGGCGTGTGAAACGGCGTTTGTGTCCTCCGCTTAATGCGCAGCAGGCCGCACAAGTTGCCGCCGCAATGCTCGAACACACCTCGTCTGTCGTTGAGCACGGCTGGTTCGGGAAAAAAATACTAAATGTGACACCGGATTTGTCCCACTGTGCTTTTGCGGACTATGAGCAGGGTTTTAAGTGGCAAACCCGGGTTCAGGTTCAGGCGGGTCTGGGGGAGCGAATGCGTGAAGTCTTACATCAGGGCATCGAGGATGCGGGTGCTGCGGTGGTATTGGGAACCGATATTCCGGATATAGATACAAAGATTCTAAGAGAAACCTACCGGGCATTGCAGGCGGGGCAGCAGGTGGTCGGGCCGAGCCAGGATGGTGGTTTTTATCTGCTTGGTTTGCGTGATATGCCGGCAGCTCTGTTCAAAGGGATCGAATGGGGCAGTGCTGGTGTGTACGTTAGGCTGATGAAAAATGCGCGTAAGTTGGGTCTTGAACTTCAACCCTTGCCGACCTTGTCAGATTGCGATTATTTTGAAGATTTGAGGCTGGCCGCGCAGACGGTGCCTGAATTTAAGGATGCGCTGGAACGGGCGGGGTTTGACGTGGGGATCCTAGCCACCGCTTATCCTTGGCCAGAACTGGAATAACTTTCCGCTTACGGGTTTGTGCCAGTTTTCCAGTTCGATATAACAACCATCTTCGAGTACAAACTGCAGGTAATCTCTGCCGATTTTAAAGTGGGTGAGAATGTCATCGATACTCGGGGCGGTTTTAAATTCGACCCGGATGCGATTTCCCCGGTGGTCTTCAGGCAGATAATCCTCAAGGCTGCCATGCAATATGCATTCGATTTCCATTTGGCCGGACAGCTTCCTATGGGCGGATATGGCCATCTCCGACTACAACGTATTTCTGGCAGGTCAGGCCTTCCAGGCCAACCGGCCCGCGTACATGGAGTTTATCGGTGCTAATGCCGATCTCTGCACCCAGACCATATTCAAAACCATCGGCGAACTGGGTCGAGGCGTTTAACATCACCGAGCTTGAATCAACCTCCCGCATAAAACGGTTGGCGGCGCTGATATCCTGAGTGACGATCGAATCGGTATGATGTGAGCCCCAGCTATTGATATGGGCGATTGCCTCATCCAGATCGTCGACGATTTTTATCGACAAAATTGCCGCCAGGTATTCCGTTTGCCAGTCTTTTTCGGTAGCGGTTATTAGCCCGGAGTTGTCGCTGAACAAGTTTTGTGTGCGCTCACATACGCGCAGTTCGATGCCCTTTTTTGTGTATTGTTTGAACAGTTCGGGCAGCACCTCAGGGGCAACTGCCTGATTGACCAGCAGGGTTTCCATTGCGCCGCAAATTCCGTAGCGACGGGCTTTAGCATTGTAGGCGACATCAATGGCTTTCCGGGGGTCGGCCTGCGCATCAATATACACATGGCAGATACCGTCCAGGTGTTTGATTACCGGGATGGTGGCTTCTCCTGAAATGCGTTCAATCAGGCCTTTGCCGCCGCGCGGAATGATGATGTCGACAAACCCTGAGAGCCTGATGAGTTCACCCACTGCGGCCCTGTCGGTGGTATTGATGAGCTGAATACAGCCAGCGGGTAACCCTGCTTCTTCCAGACCTGTCGCGATGCATTTTGCAATTGCAAGATTGGAATGAATTGCCTCAGATCCGCCCCTTAAAATTACCGCATTTCCCGATTTCAGGCACAGTGCAGCCGCGTCAGCGGTGACATTGGGACGTGATTCATAAATGATCCCGATGACACCCAGGGGGACACGCATTTTGCCGACCTGTATGCCGCTTGGCCGAAAATTCATATCGCTTATTTCGCCGACAGGGTCCGCCAGGCCTGCAATTTGTTGCAGGCCATCCGCCATCTGTGCCACGCGCCCGGTGTTGAGTTCCAGGCGGTCGAGCAGGGCGGCATCAAGTGCGTTGTTGCGGCCGCTTTCCACATCCCTGGTATTGGCCGCCAACAGCGCGGTTTCGTTTGCGCGCAGTTGCCCGGCAATGGCATTTAGCGCAGCATTTTTTTGCCGGGTACTGGCTTTGCTGAGCAAGCTCGCGGCCTGGCGTGCAGTTTGCCCCAGCGTTTGCATATACTGGCTTAGGGATTGTTGTTTGTTCATAGTGTCTTTTAGTCGGGTTATGCTACGCTAACCCGACTTTAGAGAGTTTCTATGAGTGGCAGCGAGCTTTTGTTTAACCGATGGCCGGGATTTCACCAAATCGAATCGAGTGCTTACTCGGCGGCGCGACGAATTTCGATTCTTCGATATCTTCCGGGTTAACCGCAGGTTTGACCATGGGTTTATCCATCTGAAAATCGACATCATCGTAGCTGCGCCTGGGTTGTACGGAGCGTTCAGGGCGCTCACTACGTTCACCGCTGGGCGTTGCTTTATCCCTGCGCTGAGGTTTTCCCGCTGAGCGGCTGGGATCATCAGGACGGCTTCTGCCACCCTGGCGGCCTCTTGTCTCTCTGGGTTTACGTTCACGGAACGCCGGTCTGTGTTCAGGTGCGACCAGCAGGGATTCGTCGATAGGCTGTACCGGCAACGCGTGGCCGATATACTTTTCGATATCCATCATCGAGTAGGCATATTTTTCACAAATGAAGCTAATCGCATGGCCACTTGCGCCAGCGCGTGCGGTGCGCCCGGAGCGATGCACGTAGTCTTCTGCATCCTGCGGCAGATCATAATTATAGACATGGCTTCCGTCAGGTATGTGCAAGCCACGGGCAGCAACATCGGTTGCGACCAGGATATCGACTTTGCCGTCGTGAAAGCGTTTCAGCAATTTTTCACGGCGATCCTGCGGTACATCGCCCGACAGGATGGCAGCTTTGAGGCCGTTGGCTTCCAGCCAGTCGAAAATTTTGGCCGCCTCGTGTTTGGTATTAATGAATACCAGTGCGCGATCACGGTCACCCTGTTTAAGCAGGTTAATCAACAGGCTGATTTTTTCATTCTGAGCCGGGTAATAGGCAACTTCTTCGATTCGCTGAACCACCATTTCCGATTCAACTTTAACCGGCCTGGGCGCGTTCATGTGCTCATATGCCAATTCATCAACCCTAAATGACAGGGTCGCCGAGAACAGCAGGTTAAGCCTTGATTTAGGCTCCGGCATTCGGCGCAGCAAGTAGCGGATGTCGGTAATAAAGCCCAGATCAAACATACGATCCGCTTCATCCATAACGGCTACCTGGACGTTTTTAAGATGAAATACGCCCTGTTTGAAATAGTCAATCACGCGCCCGGGTGTGCCGATCAGAATATCGACACCCGCTTCGATGGTCGCACGCTGGCTTTCATAGCCGGTGCCGCCATAG
>JAAELZ010000101.1 GCA_024226105.1 Pseudomonadota bacterium
CCAGTGCATTGTGGCACCGTGTCGCTCCCAAATTGAGCGAAAGCCACACCGTGGTAGCGGCGGACCTGCGCGGCTATGGTGATTCATCGAAGCCTGCCGGGTCGCCGGAGCATGAAAACTACTCCAAGCGCGTGATGGCACAGGACCAGCTTGCGGTGATGCGAAAGTTGGGTTTCGACTCTTTCGACGTGTTGGCACACGACCGTGGTGCACGGGTTGCTCACCGCCTGGCGATGGATTATCCGGATGCGGTTCAACGCGTGATCCTGCTCGATATAGCCCCCACATTGGCTATGTACGAACAAACTTCGGAGGATTTCGCGCGTAGCTATTGGCACTGGTTTTTCCTAATTCAGCCTTCGCCCTTGCCTGAACGTTTGATTCAAGCCGATCCCGATGCCTACATTCACGATGTGATGGGGCGTCGAAGCGCGGGTCTGGCCCCTTTTGATCCGAGAGCCCTACAGGACTATCAACATTGCATCGCGTTACCTGGTAGCGCACACGGCCTGTGTGAAGATTATCGCGCCGCTGCTGGTATCGACCTTGAGCACGATCGCCATGATCGCGAGGCAGGGCACAAGTTACAAATGCCATTGCTTGTGTTGTGGGGAGAACAAGGCGTCGTACATAAATGCTTTGAGCCATTAATTGAATGGCGCAAGGTGGCCAGCCAAGTAGAGGGCGAGGCCCTGGATTGTGGTCATTACATAGCCGAGGAAGCACCGGATCTCTTGTTGGATCGCGTGCGGCCTTTCCTATTACGACCCAAAGCCTGATGGTGACCAGCATGAAACCACAAACACTATATCGTAAGCTGGTGGAGTCCCATACCGTCGCGGAACTTGATGAACAGAACGTACTGCTTTTCTGCGACCTGCACTTGATGAATGAATACACCAGTCCCCAGGCATTTTCTGGACTGCATGAAAGGGGCAGCGAAGTCTTCATGCCAGAGCAAAACGTTGCCACGGTAAGTCATATCATTCCAACGCATCCAGTACCTCAGCGAATGATCGTAGACCCTGCGTCCGCACTTCAGGCCAGCAACCTCAAACGCAACTGTGATCGGCACGGCATATCGCTGTTCGATACCAACGATGACCTGCAGGGGATCGAACATATCATCGCCCCGGAGCACGGTATGATCCGCCCCGGTATGGTGGTCATATGCGGCGATAGTCATACCACTACTTACGGCGCACTTGGTGCGCTAGGTTTTGGTATCGGAACATCAGAAGTTGAGCACGTACTGGCCACTCAGACGCTCGTCTATCGCCTGGCACAGGACATGCGCATCCGCATCGATGGCGAGTTGCCCATCGGTACTACATCCAAGGATTTAATCCTGATGATCATCAGTTGTA
Source organism: Pseudomonadota bacterium (assembly GCA_024226105.1). Taxonomy (GTDB): domain Bacteria; phylum Pseudomonadota; class Gammaproteobacteria; order Arenicellales; family Poriferihabitantaceae; genus JAAELZ01. Next base: position 1,368 of record JAAELZ010000101.1, read on the forward strand.
TCGGGGCTCAAGGTGCTCGCGGTTATGTGGTTGAATTTTGTGGTAGTGCCATTGATGCTTTATCCGTCGAAGCTCGGTTCACTCTGTGCAATATGGCCGTGGAAGCAGGTGCTCGAGGTGCATTGATTGCACCCGATCAAAAGGCAGTCAACTATGTGATGCAAAGAGCACCTGATATTGACAAGACACAGTGCAAACAGGCGCTCGACTACTGGTTGACCTTATGCAGTGATGATGAGGCTGATTTTGATGTGGAGCACCGATTTGATGCCGGCGAAGTGGTGCCTTATGTGACCTGGGGTACCAGCCCTGATCAGGCAATACCGGTCACGAAAACCATTCCTGTCGCAACAGGTTCACATCAAAACAGTATAGAAAGAGCTTTGGCTTATACCCGGCTGGAAGCAGGTATGTCTATGGAGGGTTTGGTAATACAGCACGTTTTTATTGGC
>JAAELZ010000102.1 GCA_024226105.1 Pseudomonadota bacterium
ACGGCGCCCGAATCGACGTCGACAGAAGATGCTTTAATAAAAATATATAACAGGACAATATTATGGAAAAACCCATTCCAGACTATGCACGCATCGTCATTATTGGCGGTGGTGTGATCGGCACCAGCATTGCCTACCACCTGACACGCTCAGGTGAGAAAGATGTTGTATTGCTGGAAAAATCAAATCTGACCGACGGCGCGACCTGGCATGCAGCCGGCCTGGTTGGACAATTTCGTTCGCAACAAAACCTCATGAGTCTGATGAGCGACAGTGTCAGGCTGTTCGACAGCCTGGCCGCAGAAACCGGCCAGGAAACCGGTTGGCAACGAGTCGGCAGCCTGCGCCTGGCGCAAAGTGAAGACCGCTGGAAGGAACTGCTTAAATCTTATTCTGCTGCACAGGCGGTTGGCTTTGAGATGAACATGCTGACGCCCAACGAAGCACGCGACATCTATCCGCTGATTGAAGTCGGCGATCTGGTCGGCGCGGCGTTCATTCCGGAAGACGGGCATATAGACCCCTATAGCCTGACCCGGGCTTACGCGAAAGGCATACGTGGCAATGGCGGGCAGATATTCGAAGGCGTGATGGTCACTGATCTGATTCGTGCGGGTGATCGAATCACGCATGTCGAAACCAGCCAGGGTTCGATCGAAGTTGAGATCGTGGTCAACGCGGCCGGGCTGTGGGCGCGCCAGCTAGGCTGGATGGCCGGTGTTGAGATTCCCGCGGGTATTGTTGAGCATCAATATCTGGTGACAGAAAAATCTGACCTGATACCCGCTGATTTACCGGCGCTTCGTGACCCGGACGGAGGATTTTATGCCAAACCGGAGCCCGGGGCGCTGGCCATCGGCGGCTGGGAGCGGAAAACCAATATGGTTAATCCGAAAGAAGGGTTTCCATGGGAAAATGAACACCATCTTTTTGATGCCGATTTTGATCGGCTGCAAGCGTTTTTTGAGCCGGCGATGCGGCGCATTCCAATTCTTGGCGAACTCGGGATGCGCACTATCGTAAATGGACCCATTCCCATTTCTCCCGATGGTGAGCCCGTTATGGGGCCGGTGCCGGGTTTGAACAATTTCTTTGCCGCCTGCGGTTTTACATCAGGAATTGCGGCGTCGGGCGGTGCGGGTAAAGCGGTGGCAAACTGGATACTTGAAGGCGACCCGGGCCTGGATTTGTGGCCATTTGATATTCGTCGTTTTGGCGCCTTACATGCGGGCAGGCATTTCCTGCACGATCGTGCGGTTGAAAGCTATAGTAAGTACTACGCCATTCACTGGCCGGGTGAAGAACTGGAATCGGCACGTGGTGTACGCCGCAGCCCCTTGTATCAAACCCTGAAGGATCAGGGTGCGGTGTTTGGCTCCAAATTCGGCTGGGAAAGGGCTAACTGGTTTGCCTACGGTGATATCCCGCAACAGGATGTGCTTGGTTTCGATCGCACGCAGCAGGATATCACTGTTGGCCGCGAGCATAAGGCGGCGCGCGAAGGCGTGGTGCTGATTGATATGTCCTCGTTCACAAAATTTGAAATCAGCGGGCCCCGGGCATGCCAGTTTTTACAGTATCTTGCGGTGGCAAATGTAGACAAACAGCCGGGTGGTGCAACTTATACACAATTGTGCAATGAACGCGGTGGAATCGAAGCCGACGTCACTATCATCCGTCGGGCACAAGATTGTTTCTGGTTGATTACCGGCTCGGGCCTGGGTGTGCGCGACAAACACTGGATCGAAAGTAACCTGGAAAAATATCTGAAACGCCATGCTGCTGTCGGGCTTTCGAGTGGTGAGCAATGGCTGCGCTCAAACGCAGCAGTATCAAACCAGGTCGTGGTAAGGGACATAACCTCGGCTCATGGCGTCATTAACCTGGCGGGCCCTCTGGCGCGAAAAGTACTGGATAAGGTGTGTGATGAAGATGTCAGCCACAAAGCCTTTCCCTTCATGGCCGCACGTGATATCAGAATCGGTTATGCACCTGCAATGGCCTATCGGGTGACGTATATTGGCGAGCTGGGTTGGGAGCTTTATATTCCGAGCGAATACATGCAATATGTTTACGAATTACTGCAGGAAGCCGGCCGGGAGTTTGGGATTTGTAATATCGGTTATCGAGCCATAGACAGCCTGCGCCTGGAAAAGCGTTATCTGGCATGGGGCATCGATATAACGCCGGATTACAATCCCTTTGAAGCCGGCCTGCAATTTCTCATTGACTGGGAAAAAGGCGATTTCATCGGTGCCGAGGCGCTTGAGAGCATCAGGGAAAAGGGCGTTGAGCAAAAACTGACCTGCTTCGCGCTGGACAAACCCCTGCCGGTATTTGGGGGTGAGGCAATATTCTTTGAGGGAAAAGTGGTGGCGCAAACCACCAGCGGGAATTTTGGCTACAGTATCGACAAAAGCCTGGTGCTCGGGTATTTGCCCGTGGAGTTGCTCAAGCAGAGCCAGTTTGAGGTGGAGGTTTTTGGCGAACGTTGTGGCGCCACAATCATTCAAGGGGCTGCCTATGACCCCAGACGCAAAAAAATACTTTCCTAAAAAGTGGGGTCAGATGAAACTTTCTTTGGCCGCCCCATTTTAGCAGGGCCGACTCTACGACCGTAAATATCTACCATTTTCTCTCTGAAGTGTTTTTCCCCCAGGGCATGCCCTTTATTAACTGCGTTTCGTATCCTGTTTATTAGCTGGGCGTCCATATGGGTTTCAATTAGTACTCGATATGCTTCTAGTCGCTCATTTTTACCGCTGCCTAGTTTCAGGTATTCCTCGTGAGCCGTACAGAGCTTAGATTCAGTACCCAGGCCGTTACATCTATAGCTTGACCAAAAGTAATTTGATGGATGCTCAACTATCCAGGCTCTCACTGGATTGAGTTCAATATATTTGTAACAGTTCAGAAGATAGGTTTCTGACTGAACAATGTTTGATTTGAATCGTCCTTCCCAAAGTGTGCCTGTTCTATGATGCCTGTGGTTGAAATAGCGGACATAGCGGCGCCCCAATGCCTGCATCATCTTGGATACCCCGTTCCAGTTGGCAGGTGTGACGAGCAAATGAACGTGATTAGTCATGAACACCCAGGCATGAATAGCGACCTGGAATTCTTCTGAATAAAGTTTTAGCCAGTTAGCGTAAGCAGCAAAATCATGGTGATCCGAAAAACAAACAGTCCTGTTGTTTCCTCTTTGTATTACATGTTGTGGAATATCTGGGGGACAAAAACGAGATAACCGAGCCATGGCTGCTTCCTTGTAACCAATAGGGAAATGTAGTGTAGCGCGAATTGGCCGGGATTAAAATACAAATATGAAAAGTTTCATCTGACCCCACTTTTTGCGATCAGGTTGTGTACGGCCTCGACGGCCAGTGGTGCATTTTCGCCGTAACCATCCGCCTTGATAACCTCAGCAAATTCTTTGGTTACCGGTGCGCCACCTACGATCACAGGGTATTTTGAGTTCACTTTTCTGAACAGATTTACCGTTTTTTGCATGGAGGGCATAGAGGTAGTCAATAAGGCCGAGAGCCCGATCACGTCCGGGTTTATCTCGTTGGCGCGTTCAAGGATTTCCTCGGGTTTTTTATTAACTCCCAGGTCGATTACTTCATAACCCGCGCCTTCGAGCATCATGCCCACCAGGTTTTTGCCGATATCATGCACATCGCCCTGAACGGTTGCCAGCATAACGGTACCTTTTGCCGGCTCCCCGGTATCCGTCAAAACGGGGCGCACGACTTCAAGCCCGGCTTTCATAGCGCGTGCTGACATCAGCATTTCCGGTACAAATATCGTGCCGTCTGCGAAATCATCGCCTATTTCGTCCATGGCAGCGATCAAACCTTCGTTGAGGATGGTATGAACACTAATGTCTTTTTCCAGGGCTTCTTTGACCAGCGCCGTGGTATCGACATCATCCGCATCCAGTACCGCATCAAAAATGTCATCGAGCATTGATTCTTCAAGGCTTCCCGGGCTTGCGGTTACGGCTTCCGGCTTTGTAGTAAGGGTATTGCTGCTCGCCTTTTTACCGGTTTCACCGCGAGCCTCGGGTGTGCCGGCACGTCGTTGCCCTGCCCAGGGGCGCTTGCCAGCCCGAAAATCTTTGCAGGCCTCAATGGCGATGCGCACGTTTTCCGCCGGCGTGACTGCCGACAGGCTGCATAGATAAAGTGCGCCTTTGCCGACTTCTTCAATCGCTTCCATGTATTCATGGATACGCATACGGATTTCTTCTTCTGGTCCGCTTTGAAAGACGTTATTGTCTACGCCCAGTACCACCGGCAGGTTATTTTTCCTGGCGTAGTTAATGACGGGTTGCACACCCAGCTTGAAAAGATCCGGGTCCTGTACTTTAAGGTAGGTCGGGGTCGCACGGCGTTTTTGTGCCCAAAATTCCGGCAGGTCGGGCGCATAGGAATCTCCCCACCAATTGTCACAAAAAACCGGACGGGCTACCTGTTTTTGCATTCTCTCCAACGGTTGCAAGGCAAATTCCTCGAGCATATCCTGGGTGATGAACGGCAGGGAGGCAACGGCATCTGAGCCTTCAACGGTAACAATATCCGGAAATTCTTTGACCAGTGTATTCATGAAGGGCGAGAGGACTTCATCCACCAGGAAATCCATCAGTTTGTGGACAAATTTAGGGTTCTCCTGCATTTGCACGATGAGATTCTCAAACGTCATTAGGTGTGAGGCCAGGGTGAAAGGAGCACAGAAACCGGGTGTTGGTATCATGTTGGCCTGTACCTTCATTTCGTGCATTATTTCCAGCACCATCGGCATGCGTCCGGATGAGTAGGGGTCGGGCGCTTTTAGCTTCGCGATGTCGGCCTCACAGCTCACCAGGGGTGACACATTTTCGATTGCGGGGGCCATATCCTTGAAAGTGACAAAACCACATCCCAGCGCCTGTGCTTCTACGTTATATACATCCCAGATAAACGAGGGCGTATCAAACTCGAAGCGCTCGGTAATTTCAAGCGTGCCGCGAACAAATTTTTTCGCATCGGTATAAAAGACGTCGCCCGGAATACCGCTTTCGCGCATTGCAAACTCGTGCATTTGAGCAATAAAAGGAACATCTTTTACACCACTGCTCATGGCGGCGTTCAGGTGTTTGATGTTTTCAGAGAAATCGAATTTTGCCATTAAGAGATAACCTCAAGTTCGCTAACAGCCAGTGTTGGTAAAAGGTACGCCCTGGGGGATGAAGCGGAATTTGGGTTCAAACCACACCAGGTTTGTGGCGGGAATGTTTCCGTCAGGAATCGGCCTGTATCGTGAACCTGCTGGTGATTAAGGAAATGGCTGAACAACTGGATATAGCCCGGGCAATTTTGATTTTCTGACGTGCGCCAGCGGGTGTATGGGCTCACTCGTTCTCCTGGTTCGCCATGACAGGTGTATGGTCAAAGTTTTTGCGGGCGTGGATGGCGTCAATGCCCCCCAATTCCTGTATACGTTTTGCCTGCTCTGCGAAGGCCGCTTCGCTGATCACTTCCGGATCGCCAAATTCGTTGCATAGCCTTTCATGCAGGTGATCTCTAATATCTTTGTGCTGATCTTTCAGCCCCAGATCATTTTCTTCGAACGGATCATTTTCCAGATCAAACAATTGAGGTGCGAAACCGGCATAGGCGATGTACTTCCATTTCCCCTCTCGGATCATGATAAAACCTGTGATGGAACCGCCATCATGATATTCGCTGATGACAGCCCTGTGGGGATCATATGGTTGCGACGCGGTTTTAAACAAAGACTGGCCGGGTAGTGATTCATCTGTTTCCTTCTCGCCGATGCCTGAAGCCTCCAGGACCGTCTGGTGAATATCGACAAGCGATGTTGGGGTTTTGCAAACGCCTTCAGGTGCAGAGGCGCCCGCCAGAATCATTGGAATGCCGACAGCGTGCTCATGCATGGTCATTTTTGTCCATAAACCGTGGTGGCCGTTCATCTCGCCATGATCAGAAACAAAAATTATTGAGGTGTCTGACATGTGTCCACTGTTTTCAAGGGTTTTGAGGATATCTCCGATAAGACTATCGACAAAACTGCAAAGGCCAAAATACGATGCTCTGGCTATCTGTTTTTCACCCTCCTGGAAAACGTCATCGTAGGAATAATAGCTTCGTAAAGCATTCAGTACGGGATGACGGTATTCGGATTTATAGCCGGCATAACGTGGTTTGGGAATCTTATCCGGCGGGTACATATCAAAAAAGGGCTTCGGACAGAGTAGTGGATAGTGCGGTCGCAAGAATGACACAAACAGTGTCCACGGTTTATCGCGTTTGGCTTTTGCTTCTGTTTTCAACCAGTTAACCGCCTTGTCCCTGACGGTTCTGTCGTATTCGGAATACTCATCCTCCCCTGCGCCAATGTGCGTGGCGAAAGGCCTGACATCATAGGGCGTATGATCCTGACGACGCAGCAGGCCAAACACCCATCCTTCTCCGTTCAGCACATGTGTTGCTGCCAGTTCACGATCAAAGCCGTTATTGTCTTCGCTGGAACGATAGTGCAGTTTGCCGATGGAGACTGTCTCCATTCCCTGCTGTTGCAGGCGGTGTCCCCACCCCGGTGGTTCTCCTGAATAGGGCTGGGCGTTTGACCAGCAATGATGTTGATTGACGTATCGCCCAGATTGAAAGGATGCCCGCGAAGGTACGCAAATTGGTGATGGAGCATAAGCCGTATCGAAACGGGTTCCCATCGCAGCCAGTTGGTCGATATTTGGCGTCCTCGCTACCCCGCCATAACAGGAGACGCCGTCCCGGGACTGTTCGTCCGTCATTATAATAATAGTGTTCTGGTTCATGGGCAGCCTCACAGTGCCAGGGATGATTTCTACAATTCAATGGGGTCTGACTCCATTGAATTTAGTGATATGATTGGATCAAAGAAATACCCATTTGTTCAATAGTTATATACCCAATTATCCAGTATATGGAGAGTCTCAATGGTGAAGAAAACGGGTGGTGCATTATTTTCGACGCTGAAAATAGATCCCTCAAGCGGTACACCTCTTTATAGGCAACTCGAGGTTAAAATTCGCCAAATTATACTAAATGGCCAACTTGCAGCGGAAACGCGTATGCCTGCTACTCGTCAGTTAGCTTCCGATTTGGGCATATCTCGCCTGACGGTAAAGAATGTGTACGAGCAGTTGATTGCCGAAGGGTTTTTATGGGCAAAACAGGGTTCAGGAACTTATGTGGCGCGAATCCAGAACAACGATTTTCACGCGCAGACCTTTGCCAGGAAACAGGGCAAAGTACCGCTGGCTCAGCGCCTGTCCGCTCGCGCAGCATGGATTGGCCGTTCAAAAGCCACGACACGGCTGGATCGGGTACGTGCATTTCGTCCGGGCATACCCGCATTAGACCTGTTTCCCCGCCGTGCCTGGGCAGATGCCTATTCAACGGTGTTGCGAGCCAATAATGATGATTATCTGGGCTATGGTCCCTCAAGCGGGCTGGAAGATTTGAAGCAGGCGATCGTAGAACATGTGCTCGATCATCGTGGAATAGAATGTTTGAGTAGTCAGGTCACGATTACCTCTGGCGCGCAACAGGCTTTTTCACTCGTTGCCCTGGCGTTACTTGAGCCCGAAGATATCGTCTGGATGGAAGACCCCGGGCATATTGCAATTCGCGACTCGATGCGCTTGTTGGGTATCGATGTGCGTTCAGTCCCCATTGATGCTGAAGGTTTTTGTCTGGATCACGCCGTTCGTCGTTACCCGCAAAGCCGCGTTATGTTTACCACGCCTTCGCACCAGCATCCCCTGGGGGTGGTTATGAGTTTGAATCGTCGTCTCGAATTGCTGGATTACGCAAATCAGTCCGGTAGCTGGGTTGTAGAAGATGATTATGACAGTGAGTTCCATTATACCGAACGGGCTTTGCCCGCCCTGCAGGCGCTTGATAGCGATGGACGGGTGCTATACGTCGGCAGTTTTTCAAAATCCCTTTTCCCGGCTCTGCGTCTCGGATACCTTATTTGCCCGCCTGATCTCGCACGGTCATTTGCAGCAGCCCAAACCTTATTGTCTCAGAATGTGTCTTTGCTGCAGCAAAAAGCATTGGCCAATTTTATGCTCGATGGCAGTTTTAACGCGCATATTCGTAAGATGAGGCTTGCCTATCGGCAGCGAAGGGACAGGCTCATCGAATGCCTTGAAAGGTATGCCTCTGATTTATTTGAACTGGCCCCCTGTCATGCGGGCATGCACCTGATCGCCTGGTTAAAAGCACCACAGCTATCTGACAGCGAGGTTGCAGAATGCATATGGGCTGTGGGGATTGACTGTCTGCCCGTCTCGATTTTTTGTGATAAGGAGCGTCTGCGGCCGGGTCTTTTGTTCGGTTTTGCCTGTGCGGCAGAGATTCATATCGAGCGTAATGTGATAGTTTTGTCAGAAGCGATTCGAGACAATTTGCAGGTTTGACCGTCAATCTTTGAACGAGTATACGTGGCGTCCCCACGGGGTATCGTTAAAAAAGACCCTAATCCAAAACACCCTTCTGTTGCAGATAAGGTTTTGGATTGGTCAGGTTATTGTTGAGCGCGGCTTTGTCATTGCCCAGGCCGAAGGCCAACGACATTAGCTGGGTGGCCTGGAAGATGGGAATTTCTTCCGTCTCGTGATAACCCATCGCAGCCTGGCGAGAGTCAAGATTGAGGTGGCAAATCGGGCACATGGTGACGATGGCTTCGGCTCCGCAGGCTTTGGCGTCATCCATAATTCGCCGCATCAGTTTGGCGGCCATCTCGGTTTTGGTCATTGCCAGTGAGCCACCGCAACATTCTGTTTTGCGCGACCAGTCTACGGTTTCGGCGCCCAGCGTCTTGATCAGGCGATCCATTTTCTGTGGGTACTCCGGGTTCTCGGCTCCGGTAATGCGGGCTGGCCGTGTGATCAGGCAACCATAATAGCAGGCAACTTTGAGACTCTTGAGCGGATTGGTGACGCGCTTGCCAACTTCATCGAGCCCAATGCGATCGACGAGGATATCCATCAGGTGTTCAACCTTGACCGTGCCCTGGTATTCGTAGCCCAGTTCCTCGTTGACCTCCTTGCGAACAGGCTCCTTGTTGCTGACAGAGTGTTCGGCTTGTTTGAGACGTGAGTAACAGGCACTACAGGGTGATGTCAGCGTAGTCAGACCCATTTGCTCAACCTTTGCAACGGTACTCATCGGCAAAACATTGGCGGCTTTTCGGTCAACTGCGTGCGCCGCGCCCGATCCGCAGCAACTCCAGTTCTTTGGTTCGACCAGCTCGATGTCCATTGCCTGGGCAATATTCTTTACCGACTTACCATATTCAATGGCGCTGGAACTCATCGAACAACCCGGATAATAGCCGATGGCTTTGGTGCTATTGGACTGCTTCGTAGCATCTGCTTTAGCTTTGCCAAAATGTGGCAGAATATTCAGCTTGCCTCTGGCCAGCAGGCGCAGACCAAGCTTTAGATCATTGAAAGGCTTACCTTGCGTGAGGTTATAGCTTGCCATTAGTCCGAGTTCATAAGCTCGACCGAATATATTCACACTACGCATGAAGGTTTCGTAAAACCTGGTAATTTCTGGCACGGCTGATTTCACCCCACGCCGACGGGATTCTATGCGCAATGCATCGACAACCCCGGCCACATCGATTTTTTGCGGGCAACGCGTGGAACAGGTATAACAGGACAGGCACAACCAGATAGACTTACTGCCAAGCACAGCAACATCGTTGAGTTGTACGCTGCGCATGATCTGGTGGGGGCTTAGATCGAACTGGTCGGCCATCGGGCAACCATCGGAGCATTTGACGCATTGGTAACATTTATAGCTATTGTCGCCGGTAGTTTGCCGCACGACGTCGACCAACGAGAGAGGAGCGCTCATCGCCATTTATACCTCGATAAGCGGACGAGGCAACAAGCCTGCCGCCTCGGCGATGGGGTGCACTGCATCTTCCCATTCGATGGCCATGATATGAATTCCGGCCACACCTTCGATCTCGCGGATTTCCTGTACCTGTTCGATACAAATCTTGACGCCCTCGGCTTTCCAGGCCGCGCTACGTGCTGATTTGTCCTTGCTATCGATACCTGCTACCGCGCCAGTCATACGGTCGATAATTGCATCGGGGACGGTCATGCCCGGAATTCTGTCACGCATGAACTTTCCCATGCCAGCACTTTTTAAAGGACCTACCCCAACGATGATTTTGAGTTGTTCGGCTACCCCCATATCGACTACCTTTTTCATATATTCACGCAGGCGCTCCATGTCGTAAACCAGTTGCGTCTGCACAAAGTCTGCACCGGCAAGGGCTTTCTTTGCCAGTCGATAGGGTCGCCATTCAGCCGGATCGGCAAATGGGTTCGCAGCGCCACCGATCAAAAGCTGAAGACCACCGCCCGAAATATCTTCACCACACTGAAATCTGGCTTCTTCCCGCATTTCTTTCATCATATGCAGAAACTGCATCGAATCGATGTCGTGCACATTTTTCGCGCCAGGATGATTGCCATGGGACTGGTGATCACCCGACAGGCATAACAGGTTTTTGATGCCAAGTGCATAAGCACCCAGTAAATCGGCCTGCATGGCAAGTCGATTGCGATCCCGGCAAGTCATCTGGATGATGGGTTCTACACCTTCGTTCATCATTATGAGCCCTGCGGCAATTGAACTCATGCGTACGACCGCCGCCTGGTTGTCGGTGACATTTGCGGCATCGACACTACCGAGCAGCATTCTTGCCTTTTTGCGTACTTCTTCTGCATCATGCCCTTTTGGTGGCCCCAGTTCGCCGGTGACTACAAATTCGCCAGCGGCCAATAGACGCGCCAGATTACTATCACAGCGCTCGTTGATGGGTAATGCACTGCTTTCGGGCATGGTGAAAGCGGGATATTTCATGGTGCTCACAGTTCTAACCTCCGGGTTATGCTTTTTCTTCGTCGGGGATGCGAACATCCTCGCGGATTATTCTACGATGACCGCCATCGCGAGCCGATGACCAATCCTTGGCGGGTTGAACTTCCATCATTTCGTCGAATAAACCCAATTTAAGCTGGTTATCACAAATGAGCTGCCAGGCGCATTCGGTTTTTTCATCGACTTCGCAAATACCGTGTTGCGAGCCGCCACAGGGGCCGTTAAACAATAACTTGGCGCAGCGGCTGACCGGGCATATGCCGCCGGTTAGATGCAATACGCAATTGCCACAACCCTGGCAACGCTCTTCCCAGACACCATGCTCGGCAGGATAGCCCATGAATTTGGTGTTGAGCGCCGGCAGTATGCGTGTCTCCGGGAACTGCTGCGCAAGGGACTGGACACCGACGCCACAACCCAGCGACAGGATGGCATCATATTGATCTATCTCGTCTTCCAGTGGGGCGTTGTATTCGGCTTCGCATTGGCGCTGAACGATTGCTTCATCGATATTGACGGCTGCACCATCCAGATCGGTTGACATCCGCAGTGATGCCGATAGCACACCGACTTCCTGCCGGCCACCGGCAAAACACACTGTGACGCAGGTGCCACAACCGACGGCGAGGACTTTGTTGCAGCCCTTGAGCATGGATTTGATTTCATTCAGCGGTTTTTGTTCGGCAACAATCATGTTTCACTCCCGGTTCGGGTATTGCGGGTTTCTCCCGATAACGGAGATGGTCCCAGTGTTTTGATGGTGTCGACAAAACTGGTGATTTCGACGACAAACTGCGCGCCCATGGCGGCAGAGATATTGATCATGCGGGCACGATGTTCCTCAAGGCCGATGGTCTTGAGTAACTCCTTGACATGGGTGACGCGGTGTTTTGCCTGGGTATTGCCCTTGATGTAATGACAGGTGCCGGGCAGGCAGCCAGCCACGGCGACACCGTCGGCGCCTTTTTCCAGCGCATGCAATATTTCCAGTGCATTGGCGCGGCCGGTGCAGGGCAACTCGACAATCTTAACTGCGGGTGAATAGCTGATGCGACCGCCACCCGCGAGGTCGGCGGCTGAGTAAGCGCAGTGCCGGCAACAGAAGGCTACGATTTCGGGTGTAAAGTCGGTCATTTCAGTACTCGTTTAGATATAGGCCTTTTCGAACAATGCATCGAGCTTGGCACCGATCTGGTTCTCGGTGTAGTGCTTCAACTCGATTGCAGATGCCGGGCAGGATGCTGTGCATAAACCACAGCCCTGGCACAGAGCCGACTCGATATAGGCCGCGCCACTAATACCACCGATGCTTTGCAAATCGCTGGAAATCTGCGGTGCGCCAAACGGGCAACTGCGCAGACAAGTCAGACAGGCGACGCATTTGTTATTGTTGACTTCGGCCACCGGACCTCCGGTGGTCAGGGTTTC
>JAAELZ010000103.1 GCA_024226105.1 Pseudomonadota bacterium
ACCCACCTGCTCAAGGAGAAATCGATTGATTTTGAGCAAAAAATTGAATCTGTTCAAAACGCCATCCTGATAACGACCTCAGAAGACATCGATGACGACCTGTGGGACGAAATTGATGAAGCCTATGATGATCTATCCGAACAGGACCAGCAACTCCTGCAAAGCAAACTGGAAGACGACAGCAAAATTAGTACGGCCGGCATTTACATCCAGCTTAAAAATGACCAGCAAACCATCGCCACAATAGATCCGGACGTGATGAATCGCATGCTCGAAAAAATCAGCATGGATGAATTCAATGCCTTCATCGAGGCCGTTGTGAGCAGCGTTGAAGACCCCAATGATGCGCCTTTTTGCGAGCGATAAGAATGTTGTAATTTAGGCAGCGGGTTGTGGTGAGCAAAGCCACCCGATGACTTCCCCCATTGGCAAGGGGAACTGAGGGGGATTTTTCGATACTTGAAATTCCGGTAATTCAGTATTTCCGGTTAGCTCTCAAATCTCCCCCAACCCCTCTTTGCCAAAGAGGGGAGCTATAAAAAAGGCGCTGCAAGCAGCGCCTTAGATCTTTTCAAAGTAAAGCATCCTTACTTCAAGCGATTTACACCCATCATTTTGAGAATACTCTTCTCATAGAACGGCTCCGATGAACCTTTCTTCATCTTGCGCATGAAATATTTCTCAAACGCAATCTTCGCCAGGTGCACCCATTTGCCTTTTTTAAACCAGGCGACGTTGCGCGGAGGAATCTGTGGAATCGCAAGGAAGGCAGCGCCGGTATCGCCCATATCCGCGAGACACAATGCTGCCCAGGTCGCTTCGTGAGTAACTTCTTTGCCTTGCAGATCTTCCTCGATGTTGTGCACAATTGCAGTTACCATGGATTCGATCATATAACCGGTCTTCGGGGCTCCAGTGGGAACCGGCGTTGCTTCGACCGGTGGAATAGCAACACATACGCCAGCAGAAAAAATATTCTTATAGGTCGGGTTGCGCTGGTGTTTATCAATCATTACAAAGCCGCGCGGGTTACATAAACCCTCAACCTGCGCAACCGCATCCACACCGAAGAAAGACGGCAGCATCATCGCCACATCAAATTCAACTTCGTGCTCCTGTTTAACCGAACCGTCATCATTCAGTTCGCTGACAAAGGCTTTACCTTCTTCGAACTTGTTGGTTTTTGCGTTGGTAATCCAGGGAATGTGGCGCCCGCGCATCTCAGATTCGAGCAACCCTTTGGAATCACCGATACCACCCAGGCCAAGATGGCCGATGTACGGCTCAGAAGTAACGAACTTGATATGGATTTTATCGCGTACTTTACGTCGTGATAAATCAGTATCCACGATCATCGCAAATTCGTACGCCGGGCCAAAACAACTGGCGAAAGGTGCTGCACCGATTAGTATGGTGCCACTGCCTTTTTCGATCAGCTTGTCATAGTCTGCTTTAAACTTCTCTGCATGTGTGACAGAGCAAACAGAATGCGTATGGTTATCCGGGCCTGAGCCTTCTACTTCATCGAAGAACAGCTTGGGGCCGGTAGCGATCAGCAGATAGTCGTAATCCAGTGTCTCACCGTTGCTCAGTTCAAGCTTGCTGTTTTCAGCGTCAATCTTGTCACAGCGAGCGTGGACAAAATCAATATTTTTTCGGGTAAGATATTTTTCAATCGGCATGGTGATCTGGTCACGATCCCGCCAGCCAACTGCCACCCAGGGGTTTGACGGCACAAATTGAAAATAGTCGCGCTCGTTAACGACCGTTATTTTGTGCGAGTCACCTAATACGTCCCGCAACTCATACGCAGCGGGCATTCCGCCCGTGCCTGCGCCCAATACGACTACATGTGCCATAATGCACCCTCCAGAGGTCTAAACTTAAGTTTGTCCGTCCAACGCAACCATGCGCTAAATCGAAAATCTTTCCACTATATTAGTGTAGTGGACGCCGGTTTTTAAATAACACCGATCTATCGCTAACAATCTAGCGTTAGCATATCCCTCCACCATTTATATTACCATTTTTTCTGTCCTTTTGTCTTGGTTGTAATGGCGGACATCAGCTCAAGACGCTTTTACCCTCATCAATCAAATTAGCGCAAAACAGGTAGAGGGTTAACCTGAACGGCACCAGGTCAAGGGTCATTCCATCGAGTGAAGCGTGGCAATCTTTGTATTCAGGCTTTGAATTGCGCCAGGAGTCTGTCGGACTAAACTGTTTTGAACGAAACAGGTTAAGTCCGGCAGACTCCTGGAGGCGAAGAAGGTTACTGGGCTGTCCACCCCGTATCAATATTCCAGTTATCTTCCGGGAAATCTTCAAGCGGACTCACGTGCTGAAAGCCACCATTGTTCACCAGCACATCGACTCGTGAAAATTGCTCTTGGGTTTGCGACACCAGCGCCTTGCACTGGTTCGCATCCGACAGATCAGTATAGATAAAAACACCCCCGATGCTGTCTGCAAGAGCAGTACCCGATATTTTATCGATATCCGCTACTACAACACGATAAGACGCTGCTGCCAGGGCTTCACAAACTGCACGCCCTATGCCACTGGAACCGCCGGTTACGATTGCAACAGAAGCTTCAGATACAGGCACTGACGGAAGGCACTTTCAGAACTTAACGCTGCCAGAACTTATTGAAACGCAAGGGTCGATTAGTATGCCCGCGATCGTTCATCTGTATGTAATCGCGTGCCGGTTCACCTACATAAATCTGGCGTGGGCGACCAATTTTGAAATCCGGGTCAGAGAACATCTCCTTCCAGTGCGCAAGCCAGCCGACCGTACGACCGATAGCAAACATCGGCGTAAACATATTCGTTGGCAGGCCGATCGCACTCAGGATAATACCCGAGTAAAAATCAACATTAGGATACAGATTTTTCTCTTTAAAGTAGTCGTCGTTGAGCGCAATTTGCTCCAACTCCATCGCCAACTCCATACGCGGGTCCTTGATACCCAGCTCTTCAAGGATTTCATAGGCTGAATCACGCATGACCGTGGCCCTGGGGTCGAAGTTCTTGTATACGCGATGACCAAAACCCATCAAACGGAAAGGATCATTTTTATCTTTTGCCTTGGCAACATACTTGGCAATATTCTTTTTGTTACCTATCTGAGCCAGCATCTTGAGTACCGCTTCATTGGCGCCCCCATGTGCCGGCCCCCACAAAGAGGCAATACCCGACGCCACGCAGGCGAAAGGGTTAGCACCTGATGATGCGGCCAGACGAACCGTTGAAGTCGATGCATTCTGCTCGTGATCCGCATGCAGAATAAGAAATCGATCAATCGCTTTGACTATTTTCGGGTTCATCACGTAGTCTTCTGATTGCACCGAAAACAACATTTGCAATAAATTTTCCGCGTAGGAAAACTTGTTTTTTGGTGGCGGAAACGCCATACCATTGG
This sequence comes from Pseudomonadota bacterium, assembly GCA_024226105.1. Classification (GTDB taxonomy): domain Bacteria; phylum Pseudomonadota; class Gammaproteobacteria; order Arenicellales; family Poriferihabitantaceae; genus JAAELZ01. Next base: position 3,425 of record JAAELZ010000103.1, read on the forward strand.
CATACTGATACGCGTAGGCGGCAATAGTCGGCATTTTTGCGATCATGCGATGCGCTGCCAGTTTGCGCTGCTCGGGGTCATTAATATCCGTACTATCGTGGTAAAACGCTGATAAAGCACCGACCACCCCAACCATAATGGCCATCGGGTGGGCGCCGCGCATAAATCCTTTGTAGAACGTTTCAAGCTGCCCGTGAATCAGGGTGTGGTTAGTAATCTCATCCACAAACTGTTCTTTCTCTTCGGGCTGAGGCAGGTTTCCGTACAGCAATAGATAACAGGTTTCCATGTAATCGGAATGCTCAGCCAGTTGCTCAATGGGGTAACCCCGATACAACAACTGCCCGGCACCGCCATCGATGTAGGTAATGGCAGAGGTGCACGACGCCGTTGAGGTGAACCCGGGATCCCAGGTAAACATTTTCGAATCACCGTACAACCTACGAATATCGATGGAATCCGGGCCGATGCTTGCCTTACGGACATCCAGTTGCCATTCTTCCTGCGTGTTGTTACGTCGCAGGCTGACGGTATCGATAATTTCAGACTCCAGTTTGGGTAATTTTTTTCTTTTCATGATATCTCTTTGGTAGATTAATTCGCGCTAAGCGTGCATTCTACGGGCCTGAAATGTCTAAACGATGACTGCCCACAACGCATTACGCTTGTATTGGCAGAGCTTATGCCTTGCCGCGCATTCATTAGTAAACGTTTATAATATTTATGGTTATTATAAGCCTTTTTTATCATTATTGCCATCACTGTGAATACATACACTCATTACAACCTTGATCTACCCATTGGCCGCATCCGGGCTGTAAGTAACAATACACATGCGCCAATACGCCTGCTGTGCATTCATGGCTGGCTCGACAATCGCGCCAGTTTTCTGCCCATGTTGCCTTTTTTGCAGAGCGTTGAATGCGTCGCCGTTGACATGGCTGGCCACGGAAACAGCGCCCATCGAAATCGCGATTCACTCTACCACTACATCGATTTTGTGCGCGACATCAAGCTCATCATGGATGCACTGCAATGGGAACAATGCCATCTTGTCGGCCATTCAATGGGCGGGTCGCTCTCGCTGATGGCGGCAAATGCCTTCCCAAGCCGTATCCAGAGCCTGACCATGATAGACAGCCTTCACCCCATGTCACGCACACCCGAAGACGGGCCCGCAATGTTGCGACGCTCGCTACAGCAGTTCACGCGATGGGACCCTGAACGCAAAAAGAACTTTCCGACTCTGGATAAAGCGGTGAACGCCCGGCTTGCTGCAAGCCCGTATCCACAAACGCAGGCAAGCGCGCGCCTGATAATGGAATACGCCACCGAAAAG
>JAAELZ010000104.1 GCA_024226105.1 Pseudomonadota bacterium
GGGGAGATCAAGCCGCTGGTTGAGGTGGATATAGCCAGCTACCTGGTGGGCGCCAAATTAAAAGGCACAATGACAGCAAATAGCAAAATGGCGTTTGCCTCTGCGGATGCTGCAAAAGCGGCCCAGGTCGAAAAAGGTGGGGAGATTGTGAATTTCGATGCCGCTTTGCAACAGAGCTATCTTGATATGGCAAAGGACACTACCGGTATTCGTAAGCGTCGTGGTGAGAGGCGTAAGAAGATGATGAAAAAAATGAAAATGGGGAGTTAGTTCCAATTTGATTGTTTGGTGGTAAACGTGTCCTTATTTATTTACGGACGTTAGGGTAACGATCTCCCCGGGTTTTCACCGGGGAGTTTGTTTTTATAGTTTGGTTTTACGATTCTAGATATGAAACATCTGGTGCTCAGTCTGCTTTTTATTCCCTGGCTTGCCTTCGCGGGAGAAAACGCAACAACCCCGGAGCCCGGCCTGAAAGATACCTGCCCGGTTTGTGGAATGTTTGTGGCGAAATACCCGGAATGGATTGCTACAGTTTTGTATAAAGATGGCCATGCCCATCATTTTGACGGTGCCAAGGATTTATTCAAATACCTGCTCGAACTGGAAAAGTGGGCACCCGGGCACAACGCCGACGATATGGCGGGTATTGGTGTCACTGAATACTACGGCCTTAGTCGGATTCGTGCAGAGGAAGCCTGGTATGTCATTGGTTCGGATGTGCTTGGGCCGATGGGCCATGAGCTGGTTCCATTGGAAACACAGGCCGATGCAAAGGAATTTCTACACGATCATAGCGGCATAAAAATGATGCGCTTTAATGAGGTGAACTTGCCGTTGCTGGAGAAACTGGACGAGGGTGATTTTGATTAGACGTACATCAGAACGTCTATTTAGTCGCGTATACACAGGCAGCCAAATGCGAAAATCAGATCAGTTTCTAATCGGATCAGGCTTGCTGATGGTGCTGTTTTTGCTCTCGGTGCTTGATGTTGCTTTCCGTGGTGGAGACAAAAACATACGCTTGCTGGAAATGTCAGAGATGGTCAGCGAGCTGGAGCTTAGCGATCTTAGCCTGTTCACTGAGGCGCGTTATACCCGGCATCTAAGCCAGTCAGATTTGCACAGTGCTTTCCAGGACCATCCCCTTTCATTTGAACATTTCCCAAGCGGTTCTCTGGTAGTCCCGCCTCGGGCTCTGCCATGATCGAGCTGATTCGTAAGCAGAAATATCTGCTTGATTTCACCCTGTCGTCATTATTGCGACGACCGGGGAAAAACCTGGGCCTGTTACTGGTCTACAGCCTCATTGTGTTCCTGCTGGCGTCCGTTATGTTATTTACACATGCCCTGCGCAGCGAGGCACATTTAGTGTTGGCAGATTCGCCCGAAATCATCCTGCAGCGAATGGTAGCGGGCCGGCATGATCTGATTCCAGCTTCTTATCTGCATAAGCTGGGCCGGCTTCGCGGAGTAAAAGAGCAGCATGGCCGGCTTTGGGGGTATTTTTATGACCCGACCGCGAAGGCCAACTATACCCTGATGGTGCCTCATGATCGGGAACTTAAAGAAAATGAGGTGATCATTGGCCATGGGGTTGCCCGAACGCGGGGGCTGGAAGTAGGAGATTACATCAGTTTTCGTAACAGCGGGTTTGTAAAAGACGAGCTACAGAAAACGGGTTTATCGATCGAAGAACTGGACAAATTTCGTTCTGAGCAGGGGCATATATTTAATTTCAGGGTGGCCGGGATACTTGATGCGCAATCAGAACTGGTCAGTGCGGATCTGCTTTTGCTGTCAGAGCCGCGTTTCCGGAACTTTTTTGGAATTCCACCGGGCCAGTACACCGACCTGGTGTTGAGCGTGCGCAATCCGCGTGAAGTATCCAAAATTGCCGAGAAAATCACCCTCAAGCTGCCCGACACCCGGCCCATTTTGCGCGAAGAAGTGCTACGTACCTATGACGCCATATTTAGCTGGCGCCAGGGTATTGTTTTTGTGCTGCTGATCGGCTCTATCCTGGCATTTATTATATTTGCCTGGGATAAAGCCTCCGGCCTCAGTGCCGAGGAGCGCAAGGAAATCGGTATTCTTAAAGCCATCGGCTGGGAGACTGCGGATGTGATTCGCATGAAATTCTGGGAAGGCAGCCTGATTTCGTTTAGCGCGTTTATGCTGGGTTACCTGGCCGCCTACCTTCATGTCTTTTACAGTTCAGCAGTTTTGTTCGAACCAGTGTTGAAGGGGTGGGCTGTACTGTATCCTGATTTTCAGCCAACCCCGGTGGTCGATGCACTTGGGCTTGCAACCCTGTTTGCCTTTACTGTTTTTCCCTACACGGTCGCCACTATTATTCCGATCTGGCAGGCTGCGATTACCGACCCGGATGCGGTAATGCGCTGATGAAAGCCATTACATTAAAGCAGGTCACGAAGACCTTTAACCAGGGCAAGCCGAACCAGTTTGACGCCATTCGAGGCGTTGACCTGATCATACAGCCACAAAAAGTAACTGCCCTGACCGGCCCCAGTGGTTCAGGCAAAACCACACTGTTGTCGATGATCGGTTGCCTGTCCCGCCCGACTTCCGGGCGCGTTAGCCTGGGTGAAGATCAGCTGTCCGGTCTGCCGGAACGCTTTATGACAGATATTCGGCGCAAAACATTTGGCTTTATCTTCCAGCAATTTAACCTGATCAAGGGGCTGACGGTGATGGAAAATGTGATGCTGCCAGCCTACCCTCTGGGCCTCGACCTGCACGGCCTGAAATTGAATGCCCTTGATTTACTGGGTCAATTTGGTCTGACTGAAAAGGCGTATTCAAAAACAGAATGGCTATCCGGTGGCGAGGCACAACGCACCGCGATTTGCCGCGCCCTGATCAATGACCCTGAGATCCTGATCGCGGATGAGCCGACGGCCAATCTGGATAGCAAACTGTCGAAAGATTTTATGCACATCATCGATCAACTGAAGCTATCAGGTAAAACTATTTTGTTGACCAGCCACGACCCGCTTATTTTTGAATCCGAAGTAGTGGATCAGGTGGTGGTTATGCGTGACGGTCTGGTAGTTTAGGCTCCTGGATTCGCCCATGCTGCTCAACCCCTCAATTCTGGCGCTGATATTGATCTCCGTCATCGTAAGTTTTTTAGTGTTGCTGGCCGCGGGGTTTAGCCTTCAGGTTCTGCGACATTGGGATGTGAATAGCGGGAGTGAAAGGCAGTTGAACCTTGAGCGCCGTACCTATTTGATCTCGACTATACTGGCTTTTTGTTTTCTGGCCGAGCTGATTTCCTTATTGCTGTTCATCTACAACGCGGAACAGATGTCAGGCCGGTTTGTGGGCGCGATGTGCGCTACCGGGGTGCTGAATGTAAATGCCTGGGGTTGGCCAGCCCTGTATCTCAAGATCAGCCTGTTCTTTGTCGGGGCGGCCTGGCTGACCTTGAATCGGGTAGACAATAAAGCGCGTGATTATCCCCTGGTGCGTGTTAAGTACGTCTTGCTGCTGTTGATTTTTCCTTTGGTGGTGGCTGAAGCCGCGGTGCAAACTACTTATTTTCTGGAAATGCAACCGGACGTCATCACCTCCTGTTGCGGAGCGCTATTTTCGGATGAAGGAAAGGGGGTGGCAGCTGAGGTCTCTTCGCTGGAACCGGCGAGTGCGCTAATATTGTTAGTCGCGGGTGGTTTGAGCAGTTTTGCGGCGGGATTCTGGTATTTGTTAGTGGGTCGCGGCGGCGTTGTTTTTGCGTTCAGCAGCATAGCGTCTTTTCTGCTTGCGCTGGTTGCGATCGTATCCTGTATCGCACTTTATGTTTATGAGCACCCCCATCATCACTGCCCGTTTTGCCTCTTAAAAAGCGGCCATGATTACATCGGTTATGCTCTATATATACCGCTTTTCCTCGGTACCGCGATGGCAGTCTCTGTGGGTGTAATGTCGCCTTTCCGGACAGTCTCCAGCCTGGGTAGCATTATTTCTCAGGAAAGCCGCCGCCAGGTTATCTGGGCGATGGCTTTGACACTAATTTTTTATCTGGTCGCAGCCGGGGCGGTATTTCGCTCCAACCTGACCATGATCGATGTGTGGTGGTGATCCTGAATATCCCGGTCCTATTTTGAGAAAGAGTATCAAATGGGTGGCGGTGCTGATGGTGTCGCTGTTGCTGCTGGCTTGTGGCATAGAGCCCGCAACGCCAAAAATTGGCCAGCCCTCGCCTGCCTTTAACCTGGAACGCCTGGATGGCAGCCACATACAGTTTCCGGGTGATCTGAAAGGAAAAGTAGTGGTAGTCCAATTCTGGGCTGATTGGTGCCCGCCCTGTATTCACGAGATGATCGCCCTGGCCCCGGTCTATGCAAAATACCAGCCACAAGGGCTGGTTTTTCTGGCGGTCAATATGCGACAGGATAAAGCAATTGTAAAAAAGTGGGCGGCGCAAATAAATGCACCGTATGAATACTTATTGGATAGCAAAGGCGAAACATCGCTCGCTTATGGCGTGGAAGCCCTGCCCACCGGTTTTATTGTAGATCGTGAGGGTTTAATAAGCGCCCGAATCCTGGGCGAACCCACTACAGAGACGTTTGAGCAAATAATTCAGGAGCTGTTGTAAGGACAAATATCCTGCTTCCAGGGCTTTTCGTTGGGTCAATGTGATACTGGAATGTTATGCAGGTCGAAGTCGATTGATTATGTGGCCAATTTGAACGAAAATACACTTGTCGTCGGCAGGTTTTCTGGGAACTTCCAAAGCCACTCATAACAACTGCTAAACTGAATATATGTTAATACTGGAGAAGGTGGATAAATGAAAACAATTGGCGTACTGGTGCCCGGTCTGTTTTTGAGCGCATTCCTGAATGTCGCCTTGGCGGAAACCACGGAAAATGTTTATCTGGGTTTCGGATTTAGCTCACTCTCTCTTGATGGCGACAGGGTGTTTGACGTTCCAACACGATCTCCGGGTCACACTCCCAAAACTGTCAATTTGCTACTGGGATACCAGTTTAACGATCGCTGGGCCGTGGATGCTACCTGGGGCACAGATATTACAAATAATGTCGATGCAAATCAGGTTTCGATAAATGGTTTCAGGTTTTTTGGTGAAAATAAATGGAAACCCTTTGTATCAGCCGGGCTCAGTAGTTTTGGCGTTGACGATGCGACAATAGATCGAACAGAACAGGTGCAGGCCGGGTTTGGTGTATCGGGCGCATTATCTGAAAAGCTGGAGTTTAGAGCTGGTTACCAGCATTTCCTGGATTTCAGCGGCGAATCGTATCATGATGATGTGGTTACCATTGGCCTCAACTGGCATTTCGGCAAAACAAAGGTCGTTCCGGTGGCGCAAGCTATACCTCAGCCTGAATCAGTGCCGAAGGAAAAAGAGGTGGTAGATAGCTTCGAACTTCTGGTGCAGTTTGATTTTGATAAAACTGAAATTAAATCGGCCTACAAACCGCAGTTTGATCAGATTGCCCGGGTACTTAAAGAAAGCCCGGATATTAGCCTGACGGTTGAAGGCCACACCTGCTGGCTGGGTAGTGATGCCTACAACCTTGGTTTGTCTGAGCAACGCTCTTCTTCGGTAAAAGATATGCTGGTTCAGGGTTACGATATATCTGCTGACCGGATCAATGTGGTAGGTTATGGTGAATTGCGACCCATTGCGGATAACAATACGCAAGCCGGTCGTGAAAAAAATCGACGCGCTATTGCTGCAATTTTGAGAACGCGCATGGTTGAAGAATAATCTTCACGGCAGGTTTGCGGGTTCTCTTTATTTCTCTCTGGATATTCTCGAGATACCTAAAACGGAGAATAGTGGCAGAACATCAGCAAAATACTCCACGATGGTATAGGGATCCTGCGTGCTCAGGTCTACTCCCTGGTTGTATCCATAGCTAACCGCTATCGCAGGAATTTTTGCCGCTTGTGCGGCGTGAATATCGTGGGCAGAATCGCCAACCATCACGCAAGTTTCTGGCGTTACCCCCATTTCTTCGATAGCAAAAAGCACCGGCTCCGGGTGTGGTTTTTTATGGGTGCAGGTATCGCCGGAAACGATTGAAGTGAAATATTGATCAATTTTCAACTGGTTTAAAAGTGGCAGGGTGCAGCTGGCCGGTTTGTTGGTTACGCAGCCGAGGGCAAAACCCTGGTCAAATAAGTCCTTTAGTGTTTCGGGTACGCCTTCGTACATATAGCTGTCGACACAGAAGTTCTGTTCATAGTGGCCCATAAACAGAGGATACGCTTTTTCAAACAGCTTGCTGTCCGGCTCGCCATCGAAATCTCCGGTGAGGGCACGTTTAACCAGTTTGGGTGTGCCATTGCCAATCCAGCTTTGAATCAACTCAGTAGAGACCGTTTTGTGACCCAGGGTTTCGAGCATGAAGTTTGCCGCATTAGCGATGTCCGGTGCGGATTCGACCAGCGTGCCATCGAGGTCAAACAAAATGCTGTTTACGGTGAGTGGTGTGGTGTTCATAAAATGTAGGCGTTTTGGGTCCCCGCTTTCCCGGGGACGATGAGACTGGCCGATCAACTCAGGCCTTCAGGTGGTTTTCGCTGAGGGGGTAATTAGAATTAGACCTTTGCTAATTCCTTACGAAATTGGCCCAGAATGGTATCGTAGGTATTTGCGTCGCCGCTCTGGGCGAAGCTAAAAATCCCGGATCCAGCGACAAAGGTGTCTGCACCTGCGGCCGCGATTTCCCCGATATTGTCAACTTTTACACCGCCGTCAATTTCCAGACGTATATCCAGGCCGCTATCATCAATGATTTTTCGGGCCTGGCGCAGCTTACCCAGTGTAGCGGGAATGAAGCTCTGCCCACCAAAGCCCGGGTTTACCGACATCAGTAAAATCATGTCGACTTTATCGAGTACGTAGTCGAGGTGTGAAAGCGGGGTAGAGGGGTTGAATACCAGGCCTGATTTGCAGCCCTGTTCCTTGATCAGGCCCAGGGTACGATCAATGTGCTCGGATGCTTCCGGGTGGAAGGTGATGTAGGAGGCGCCTGCTTTGGCGAAATCTGGAATAATACGGTCTACGGGTTTAACCATCAGGTGCACATCAATCGGTGCGGTTACGCCATGATTGCGCAACGCATCGCACACCAGCGGGCCAATAGTCAGGTTGGGAACGTAGTGGTTGTCCATTACGTCAAAGTGAACGATGTCAGCTCCGGAAGCCAGGACGTTGTCAACTTCTTCGCCCAGGCGCGCGAAATCAGCAGATAAAATGGAAGGGGCAATTGCGAAATCAGTCATCGGGAAGTCTCGGGATAATAAACACAGCCAATCTAGCCGATTACGAGATAAGTGTCAGCCCTACTTATGGAATAGTTTTACGGGTATTCAGGGCACCTCTTAAGTGTCATGAATACATACCTTGAGTCCAGTGCTGCTAACGGCCTGGTTGCTAAGTCGTTGTAATAGAATGACTATTGCATTAGCTTAGCACCTTAACCTGGAAAGTGTTGAATTTTGATCCGCTTTATCCAGAGCTGTTCGAGATGCCCTGCAGTGGATGCAGAATTAGGTGGGCGGTTCAGCCTATGACAGGATATCGCATCCTATAAAATATTCAATATCACCACTTGCCCGTCGCGCTCTAGATTGAGCGAGAACGGGGTACTGGCCTGTTCAATTTCAGCACGCAACTCGTCAAGTGATTCGATGCGCTTCTGATTTACGGCGATGATGATATCGTCACGTTTCAGACCGAGTTTCGCAGCCTGTGTGCCGGCCTCAACGGATGCAATGAGTATGGCGCCGCGCGGCCCGTTACGCGTTGAAATTGTGATATCAAGAAAGTTCGCGCCCGAAAGTTGTCTGTATATTCGTTCGCTGTCA